>CAZHOC010000006.1:0-21732 GCA_964534295.1 uncultured Bacteroidia bacterium
AGTAGTAAGTGTAGAAGCAGAAGCTTAGACCTCAGCTACTTCAAAAGATAGAGCCTAGTGAGCATTTCACTAGGCTCTTTTTTTGTGACTGCTTTGCAGAACGCTTATCCTCAATCCCTAAGGGTTTCACTTCGAATCCCTTTATGGGTGAGAAGTCTCCCGTCTATCTAATGGTCAATCCGATTTGTAGCCAGGGAGATTTCTCGTCGGCCCGCTGCTCGGGCCTCTGTCGAAATGAACGCTAGGGGCGACAATGTAGCATTTGTCTTCCTGAGCTCCGTCGAAGGATCTTTATTGAGGAGAGCCTGCTTCGCAGAACGTTTGTCTGGATTCTCGGGGCAATGGGCAGGGTTTATTGTTTTAAAAGTCTTCTCTGATAAAGCAGTTGCTTGTCTTGGACGATCTGCAATTGGTACATCCCAGGATCGAGATCTATGGTATTTAGCTGCATGAAGCTATCAGTAATCTCGATTGCTGCATGCACTCGGCCGAGTATATCATAGATTTGAACCTTAGCATTTATATATGAAGCTGGCAGGCTTAGGTTCAAGCGTTCCCCGAAGGGGTTGGGAAAAACCAAAACCCGCTCATCGAAGTCAGCCAAATTGATCCAATTCGTATACTCAAAGCTGCCATCCCAATCTACCATTTTGAGCCTGAAATAATCGTTCTCGCTAGCAAAAGTACTAGAGTAGGTGAGGGGTACATTGCTGAAGCCAGCGGCTGGTTCAATCATGACCAATTCTGCTTGATTCCCATCCTCGCTACTTTCAATCTCAAAGTGCTGGCTGTTGGTCTCCCTGAGACTCTCCCAGCGAAGCTCAACCTGACCATTTTCTAAACGACTGCCTTCAAAGTAGGCAAGGGTAGTGGGGAGGCTGACGGCATTATTGGTCAACAAAATGATCCAGTCTTCGTTCCCAGCGTTCGGCGAAGCCGGCAATGAAAAAGAATTGGTGCCCGTAATCGTACTGCTACCCTGTAAAGCCCCGCCATTGCGAGGATCATACCACCGTAGATCAAAATCACTATTGGGCAGATCAATGGTGGGCGGACTATTGCCGTTTTGAAGGTAGATGACATAATACTCATCAGTCTTGGCAAAACAGTAGCCACTACTCACGAGATTATCGGCACTTTGCATCTCCCAAAAAGGAATTTGAGTATTGAAAAAGTCGATCGCATGTTTGGTATAATCCCACATCTGATCCCTCGAACGCCAGTCTTGACAAGTCAAATCACTGTGTGGAAAGCCATAGCCAAAGTAGTACTCCACCCCAGCACCGCCTGCTAATAAGTTGCCCCAGAGGACTACTCGACGGATATCTTCTTGAGAGGCCGCCCCATTGGGTAAATTAAAACCCTCAAATCCTTGATCAGGCGGCACTCCTTGATTGGCCGAACCTTGCTCGTCATTAGCTACTACCCAAGGGACGCCTGCATTAGCGGAAGCCGTGATCCAGTTAAGCGTATGATTATGGACATTATTCCAGCCCGTTTGGATGGAAGCGCCTGTGAGTTCTGATTGGTTTCCTAAGAGCGGATTATATACAGCATTTTGTTGGCCTGGGTAGGAATGAATCACGATATGATGATCGTAAGGATCGATTGCCCGCAGATAGGTCGCATATGATTTTATGAGGGATTGGTTAGGATCATTCAGCTCAGACCAGATATCGTTTTCTTCTCCTAGATTCCAATTGAGCGCGAGATGATGTCCAAAGCGGGCCACTAGTTCCCGATAGTACAGCATACGTTCCACGCCCAGTTGACCTTGATCAAGCAATTGATCGTTTTCGGTCTCTTGGGTTTTGAAATGGAGGTAAAGACCCAGTGAATCCGCATGGGCAAAGATGATTTCCCACTGGGCTAGCTTAGAGACATCAAAGCGTCGACGATCATCTTGCGGGCTAGTAGAACCATTATTGCTGATATAAGGAAAGACATTGCGATCGTCCCCATTGATGTTCATGGTGAGAAACGAGAATACATTGATTCCTTTGGCCGCGAGGTAATTCAAGGCCCCAATCAACTCCCGACCCTTGTTGCCTTGCCATTGCGGATCGCCAATATTCCAGTCTCCTGCGTGAGGCGCCCAGCTTTTACGACGACCTCCGTTGTTAGGGGTATTGTCAAAATCCTCGTAAGCGAGCAGGTTTTCTGGGGCGTCAGCACCTCCTTTGACAAAATATTTGCCTGAGCCTGCGAAGCGCAGATAATGTTGTCCCACGTATTCAAGTCTACCATGAGCTCGAAAGTCTCGTCCCGTTTTGTTGGTAGGAGCTACCAAGAAAGAACCATTAGCGCTATCAAAATCAGTGGCAGTTCCTGCAGTGGGATTCAAGGAAACAGCGATCTCAGTTCCAGTCCGGAAAGAAGCGTCATAGGTCCAAGTGCCTGTCAAGTCAGGAGCAAAGTGGCATCGCCAAACGTTTCCTCCGCTAGCGCTGCTTTCGGCGGCATCGCCATCGGCAGCAAAATACCCAGGTACTATGTAATTGGTTCCAGAGCTCTGGTGGGTAAAAGTGACATTGAGTCGGTAGTCTAGAAAAGGATTGAGGCTACAAGCTTCATCACTAGTAGGTCCATCAAAATCAAGGGTGATTTTGTGCCACTGCCTTAGTTCGCCCTTGATGCTTACGAGACCGGTGCCTGCTCCTGTACAAGCGCTTGGTGTACCACTACCACTGTCGATAATGGTGAAATTGATGCTTAGAGGACTACCGGCAGTACCACTGGCATTGCTACCGCTATAAGCAGTTGCTGTAATCGAATAAGCACCAACACTCAAGGATTGACCATTGAAGTTGCCTCCATTGTCTCCAAAAAGGGCATAAGGAGAGACACTTTCTGTTTGGAAGTTCGCTTGACCATTCCATCCAAATCGAACACTGCCGGTCGGATCTGGTTGAGTATATGCGCGGATGTTAAAGGAATTGACCGGGTAATTGGCCAAATCAATGACTAGTCCTTCAGTAAGACTAAGATAGTCGCTCCCGTCAGCGGGATTAACTAAGCTTAAAGAAGTGATTGTCTGAGCGGAAAGAGAGGTTAGCGAAAGGATTAAGCAGGAGCAAAGCCAAATACTGAGATATTGGACTTTCGCCATAAGGGTTAAAAAATGAGCTACCCCAAAGTCTCTGCTTTAGTTGCTGAAATCAAGGCAGCAAAGGCCTTTTTCTTACATCTGCCTCCATTTTTATTTGTAATATGGAGTTCCAATTAATTTTACACACCCTTCAAACTATGTTCAAAGGAAAAACTGCTTTTCTACTTTTACTATGTGGCTTGGTATGGAGTTTTCCGACTTCTGCCCAAGACTTAAATACTGATTTACTAAAAAACTGGAAGGCTCGTAGCATAGGCCCTGCTGGAATGAGTGGCCGTGTTACTACCATAGATGTATTGAGAGACAATCCTGCTGTTATCTATATAGGTACAGCGAGTGGAGGCCTCTGGAAATCTGAAAGTGGAGGGATCACTTGGAAACCTCTTTTTGATGATGAAATCGTGCATTCCATCGGTGCATTGGCCATTGCTCCTTCTAATCCCGACATCATTTGGGTAGGTACTGGTGAGGGAAATCCACGAAATAGTCAAGCCAGTGGCTTTGGGGTTTATCGTAGCCTTGATGGCGGCGAAAGCTGGGAAGCCATGGGGCTGGAAAATACTCGCAATATCCATCGCGTAATCATTCACCCTGATAATCCAGACATCGTTTGGATTGGCGCGCAAGGCTCTGCTTGGGGGGATCATCCTGAGCGAGGAATTTATAAAACCACTGATGGCGGAAAGACTTGGCGGAAGGTACTTTATGCAAATGAACGCACGGGGATCGCAGATTTAGTACAGGATCCTCAAAATCCTAACAAGCTAATTGCGGCTATGTGGGAGTTTCGTCGCTGGCCATGGTCTTTCAAATCAGGTGGTGAAGGCTCTGGTCTTTATGTGAGCCACGATGGGGGCGAAAATTGGACCAAGCGGACAGATGCAGATGGCTTGCCAAAGGGAGAGTTAGGACGTATGGGACTAGCTATTGCTCCCAGTAATCCCAAGATCGTCTATGCGATCATCGAGGCCAAGAAGAATGGATTTTACCGTTCCACCGACGGTGGCAAAAACTGGAAACTCGTCAATGGCAAAGATGAAATTGGAAATCGTCCTTTTTACTACTCGGACATCTTTGTTGACCCGGTAAACGAAAATCGTATTTACAGCCTCTATTCCATGGTTTCAATGAGTGAGGATGGCGGTAAGTCTTTCCGAATAATCATCCCATATTCTGGCGTTCACCCTGACCACCATGCGTGGTATATCCATCCAGATAATCCCAACTTTATTATCGAAGGTAATGATGGGGGACTCAATATCTCTCACGATAGAGGCCGGACTTGGCGCTTTGCGGAAAATCTGCCTTTGGCGCAGTTTTACCATATCAATATCGATAACGAGATCCCCTACAACGTCTATGGCGGTATGCAAGACAATGGCTCTTGGCGAGGCCCAGCCTACGTTTGGCGTGCCGGAGGTATTCGAAATACTTATTGGGAAGAATTATTCTTTGGGGATGGTTTTGATGTAGTACCGGATCCGGAAGACAATCGTTATGGCTACGCCATGTCACAGGGAGGCTCCGTAGGCCGTTACGATTTGGAAACGCGTTCGGCGAAGTCGATCAGACCCACCCACCCAGATGGCGAAGAACTTCGCTTCAACTGGAATGCAGCCATCGCTCAAGATCCTTTTGATGCGGCCACGATCTATTATGGTAGCCAGTATGTGCACAAGAGTACCGATAAAGGTGATAATTGGGAGATCATCTCTGACGACTTGACGACCAATGATCCTGAGAAGCAAAAGCAACGCGAAAGTGGCGGTCTAACCTTTGATGTCACCAACGCAGAAAACCATACTAGTATCATTGCTATTGCGCCTAGCCCCGTAGAGAAAGATTTGCTTTGGGTGGGATCTGATGATGGACGACTGCATATCACCCGTGATGGTGGGGAGAATTGGACAGATCTCACGGCCAAGATGGGAGGCTTGCCTGCTGGTAGCTGGATTCCTCAGATTCATCCTTCAAACCATAGTGCGGGTGAAGCCTTTATCGTGGTAAATGACTACCGCCGCAACGACTGGACGCCTTATGTTTACTATACAGCCGACTATGGTAAAACCGTCAGAAGGTTAGTGGGTGAAGGGGATGTATGGGGCTATTGCTTGTCCATCGTACAAGATCCTGTAGAAGAGAATCTCCTTTTCTTGGGCACTGAGTTTGGTCTTTATTTCAGCTTAAACAAAGGGAAGGACTGGCATCAATGGGAGCATGGCTATCCCACTGCTTCGACCATGGATATGAAAATCCATCCCCGTGAGCATGATTTGGTGATTGGCACCTTTGGTCGTGCGGCTTATGTATTGGACAATATTCAGCCTTTGCGGGTGATGGCTGATGAAGGAGCAGAAGTGCTAAATGAGGCGGTCAAAGCTTATCCGGTATCTGACGCATATATTGCTCATACTGGTCAGGCTGCGGGAACTCGCTTTGCGGCAGATGCGATGTTTAGTGGCCAAAACCGTCGGTGGGGAGCATTAATTCCTTATTCCGTAAATCCGTCAGCAGGCGTAGATAGTATAAAGTCTGATACTGCCACCTTCATGATTTACAATGAAGCAGACGAGCTCATCCGAACGCTCAAGACGGTGCCTGATACCGGGATGAATATTATGCGCTGGCGCTTGGAAGAAAAAGGCGTACGCTATTTTATGCGTGAGGCCAGACCTAATGCTCCTGAGCCAGGTGGTGGACAAGTAATGCCAGGTACTTACAAAGTGAAGATCAGCTATAAAGGGGAAAGCTCTGAGACGAGTGTGAAAGTACACTTTGATCCACGCGTAGAAATCGACGAAGAAAGCATTATGGCTTATCGTGAGTTGCAAGCCGAAGGCATGGAAATGGTTAAAGAAGCAGGCGAAATGATGGATGCTATTCGCAATGCCCGTAAGAGTATCAAACTCGTCAATCAGCAGCTTCCAGAAGGGGACGATGAAGCGATCAAGGAGCTAAAAGAGCTAGGCAAGGCAATGCAAGACTCATTGAGTAATCTGGAAAATAGATTCCGTCCCAAGCCAGGTAAAGGCTATACCTCTGATCCTACTACCCTTAGCTCCAAATTAGGGCCGATCCAGTACGGACTTAGCATGCCAGAGCCAGGAGGACCTAACCAAACGGTGCAGCGTCAATTTGAGCAAGCCAAAAAGACCTTTGGAGAGGTAAAGGCTGCTCACAATGATTTCTTTGAAAATGATTGGAAAGCCTACCGAGAGGCGGTTGATAAGATAGAGCTGAGTCCTTTCAAGGATTAGGCGGTTTTATCTGAAGATAGAAAAAGGATATTCAGCTTTGATGCTGGATATCCTTTTTTGATGGGGTAGACATCCCCTTTTCGCTGGCCGTCCCCTTCGAAGGGGACTAGCGAGGGTATTTTGGGCTCTACTGCTGCGTAGAACGCTTGTCTCAAGCACGCGACAAGGCAGTGCCTTGTCGCTAAACCACCCTCCGTTTTCATTTCGAACGAGCGTAGCGAGGAGAAATCTCCTTTCTTTTCTTGCTGCGCATAACACTATCCCTAAAGATGTTTCGGCTACCTATAGCTATCGGTACAACACGACAAGATGGAAAGATGAACAAATTGTCTTCCTGAGCCCCGTCGAAGGATCTATGTAGAGATTTCCTGCTGCGCAGAACGCTTACTCTCTCACCAAAATTTTCCGATTGAGGACATCTTGTCCACGTCTAATCTGGAGAAGGTAGACCCCTGCGGGGAACGCTTGTGTCGATAGTCGTAAAACTTGTTCGGTTACAGTGGGTTTTATGACTAAGCTTTGGCCTTGCAGATTATACAATTCTATTTGATAGGGCTGAGCGTTCTGCGAAGCAGCCCTTACCTCAAGGAAACCGCCCATCTGACTGATCACAAACTCTCTAGATAAATCTGATTCATTGCTAACTAAGAAGCTCTCACAATTTTGGGGCATAGAGTCGTTGGGAAAGCCAAATAGCGGCTGTCCGTCTATTTGCATGCTGAGGACTTGATCATAACACAAACATGAGCCTGTGCCAAAAAATAATCCTCTGCTCGAGCCGAAACCCTCATAAATGCCTGTTCCCCAAGGATTCCCGTTTAATTCGAAATAACGTAGCGGCTGGCCGTCAACATAAAAAGTGTCGACAGCTGATACCCAAGTATTGGGCTCCACATTGACACCATACAGAGATGGGTCTAATACGCTACCTAAACCAATATTGAAATCATACAGCAGTCTTGCGGCACTGTCTAGGCTATGGCGGTAAAATAGCTGTCGATTGAGACTATCATGACGAAGATAAAACTCTCTGGCTGCTGCATTGCTTTGATTGCTTATGAGCTCACAAACGGGTCGCCAACTTTCGCCATCGATTTCTACGGCTTCCCCCATCGTATAGAAATAATCTTGCCGATTAGCGGCATTTACATCCATCCTCATTTCGTGCCATTGGAAACCGTCTTCCATCAAAAATGATGGGTAAGCCAAGGCCGAGCTGTCCTGAAAACATACCACAGTGTCTGCGACATAAAGGCCTCTTTGGATGTCTGCATAACAAGCAAAATTGCCTCCAAAGCCTGCGGTACACTGCACCTCTGATCGTCCCCAAAATCCTTGGTCGCTACCAATCCCTTCGGTGATGGTGCCAAGAATCCAATTTTCAGCAAGTAGGCTATCCCACACATTGGTGGTGTGTAGTTGCTTGAGGTAATAGCCATTCATATTTAGAAAGGAAACGGAATCAATTACCGCTCGATAGACCTCATTTTGATCTGGAGGACCCCCACAACTAATCTCATAAAAATGCTGCTCATAAGGCACATGATACTCCATAGTGTCCCCTGCCTGAAGCATAAAGTCCGCGAATAACTTGAAGGCATTATCCCGCCAAATCCAAACCTTTTGACTATCAGAGTACAAAATGACTTGGCTCGCTGTCTGATCGTCTCGCTGCATGATGACTGCATTTGTGCCTTGGATAGTGGTATCGCCTATAATATTTAGCTGGTAGCTATAAGGTCCTTCTATGTAGGGGGGCGCAAATTGAAAGTCACGATAAGTCCATTGATCACCTATTTGAAAAAACGTTTGTGCCGATAAACTTAGACTCATTAGGCAGAATATGCAGAGTAGATAGCGTGTTTTCATGATGTGCTGTTTTGTGTTAAGGCGAGTGCTTAGTTGGGATTGACCCAGACCTTTTCGGATCTGAAATCAGTTCGGCCTAGGATACGTACGGCATAAACATTGGGTGTCCAGCCTTGAATCTGGATATCAAAAGGACGTGATTCACGGACCAGACCTTCAAAAACGATGCGGCCGCTTAGCTCATAAACTTGAACTTTTAGCGGGAGCTCCAGACTATTTGTTGGCAAGATTCTTATCGCATTTTCGATCGGATAGATATCAGCAAGCCCAAAGTTGAAAGGCCCACATCCGTCGGCAACGCGAATATGAAAGCATTCCAGATCTCCTACGGTATAACCCATCGTATAACCGGGATCATCGATACAATACTTGTCTTGAAAGCAACGCAGGCCTCCAGGATAGGAGATATTACAGGGCTCTGCCGAACGCCCAAAGAAGCCATATTCGCTGCCTAAGACTTCGGTGGTAATGCCTAATTCCCAGAAGTTATAATCGATATTTTCTACAGTGCGAAAATGAAGCTGTGTGAAGATTGTATTGTCTACCAATATTTCGCTAATACTATCGACTACAGCTTTAGCCATAAAGTTTCCTTCCGCTTCGACCCCGCAATGCACATCAAAAGCAATCTGATTGCGGGGAATATGATAGGTCATAGTATCACCCGGAAGCAAGGCAAAATCGCAGAACAATTTCCACTCCTCATCTTCTCTGAAAAAAAGCTGTTTTTGTTCGTAAAGCATGATTACTTCATTGGATGTATTACTCATGCTCATATCGGCAAAAGACCGGATGATACTGGCTCTTTGCCCATCGATAATCGTATCTCTTAGGCTATTGACAAAGGGTAGATTAAACCCATTTTGAGTCGTAGGAGATTCTTGACTACTGGGAGTATAAGTCCAAATAGCATGAGTGGTGATTTGCAAATTCTGAGCGGAAATACCGCTGAAAAATCCACTCAAGCTCAGTACAAAAAGAAGACGCATAAAATTTAACATAGCCTGACTTATTGGAAAACGATTTTGCTGTGGCCCAGGCGTTTGCCATCGGCCAGCACTTCAATGAAATAGATTCCAGCGGCCCAGTTCTGTCTTTTTATTTCTATGTTCTCTGCTCGAGAACGCTCAGCCCAAAGCTTCTGCCCTTGCAAATTACGCAGGATTATTTGGCGTTCCTCAGCATTGGGATTGGCGTAGCTAAGGTTAAAGCCTTCCGTGCTTGGATTCGGATATATCCTCAAATCTTCTTTTAAAGTAAATTCCTCTATAGCAGTGGTGAAGAGGCAAGTGTCCAACTGCTGCGACCGTAATGATTGATAGACCAGAATATCGTCTTTGTGATGGCAGTTGACCGTGGTAAGGCCGCAAGCATTAAAAGCAGGCATTAAAATAAAGGAGGCGGCCCCACTGCCTTCAATCCAGGTGATTTCGGAATTTTCTAAGAAAGCATTAGCTCTGATACTGCTGAGCACCATCAATTTGACACTATCGCGAAACCAAGAGTTTTGAGTACAATTCGTACTACTCGTTTGATATTCGATAGTATCGACTACAAGGGTGTCTTGAAAGAAGCCTCCATCCGGATAGGTGTCTTGAGATTGCACGATAATGGTATCGCCTATTTGCAAATCGAAGCGATAGAGAAACTTTTCTTGCGCCCAATCAATATTGCCATCAGAATCTGCCTCATAATAGGACAAGCTTTGCTGAACGCTATCCTCTTTTAAGTAACCCATGAAATAATCTGGATTGGGAACAGAATTGTTTGTCCGCCAGATGAGTGGCCAGTATTGGATGCTATCGATCAGCGTATCGGGTCCCGTGAAAAAGAGTTCATCCGCTGAAATTCCTGGGCCAAAATAATTGACAGACCATTCGTTCTTATCGCTCAAGATAGGGGTGTAGCTCTGGGCGTAGGCCTTGCTTGTAAGGAATATGCTTAGGAGGGGAAGGAGGAAATACTTCATGGCTTATTGAAAAATGATTTTGCTTTGTCCAAGACGTCTGCCATCAGAAATGACCTCTATAAAATAAACGCCTGCTGGCCAATTTTGTCGCTTGATCTCTATACTCTCTGCTCGAGAACGTTCAGCCCAAAGACTTTGTCCATGCAGATTACGAAGAACAATTTGACGCTCTTCCGCTTGAAAGTTGTCATAGCTAATCTTTAGGCGGCTAATCGCTGGATTGGGATAAGCGACTATCTCTATGTCTGATTGCATTTCATCTCCAATACTCCATGGAAAGCCAAAGGGGCCTGCATCCCAGACAGATTCTGTGCTTGCATTGGGATCAAAGGGATCAGACCAGCGAGCGTCATTTAAAAAGACGGGATCGGAAAGCGTTTTTAGGAAAGCTATAAGTGCTTTGGATTCATCAGTAGTAAAGTTGAATTGTTTGGGCTTGCCAGAGGCATCAATTAAAGCGGTATCGAGATTCGGATTCGGTTGTATACCTGTGCTGTAAAAGGCAATCACCTCCTCTAGGGTCTGTAATCTACCATCGTGCATATAAGGGGCCGTAAACTCGACATTACGCAAAGAGGGGGCTTTAAATTTGCCCAAATCTTCTTCTAAGCCAGTTACTTCTGCAAATCCTTGCTCAGTATTATCGATATTGATTCCATTGTTACGTGGATCTCTGGTCATGAAGAGTTCGCCGGTATGACAGCTCTGACAATGGGCATGGAAAAGGCTTTTGCCCAAGTTTTCCTGATCGGTAAAACTGAAAAATGGATCTTCGAAATTAGTGCCGAAAATATTCCAATTGCGCTCCCAATCATATTTGGATTGAAAAGACACCATGGAGCGTACGAACTGCCCAATGGCTTTCATACTCTTTTCTGTGCTGATGGTACTATCTCCAAAGGCTCTGTAAAAAAGTTCTGCGTAAAAGTCAGTCTCCTTGAGACGTTCATTTAGGATAGCAGTATCTAAATTCATTTCTATACTACTGGTGATTGCTAGCAAAATCTGGTTGCGCATCGTATCGGCACTGCTATCCCAAAAGAATTTACCTGTGGCAGGAATGCCTGCATTGCTTAGACCAATCGAGTTGCGGATCCCTTTCTCACCATGTTGACCGGAACTTACAGGGGCTGGATCGGCAAAGCCAAACTCTTGGACATGGCAGGACGCGCAAGAAACCGTTCTGCTCAGTGAAAGTCGGTTATCATAAAACAAGACTCGACCTAGGGTAGCGCCTTCATTGGTAATGCCGTTGTCTAGAGGAGAGTAGGTCTGAAAGGGTATTTCTTGATCCACCTCAAAATGGAAAGGAATAGTGAAGAAGGTATAATTGGAGGGCCAGTTGGGGAGCAAAGGCGAATCCAATCGATCGGTTTGAGTTTTTGACATTCCTCCGATTAAGGCTATCCCGAGTAAGGACAAACAAAAACTACTGAGAAGAAAATACTTTTTCATGCTTATGGGCTGTAGGTACCTAAGCAAAGTCAGGATTAGCCAATAAGAATAATAGGACGATTTGAAGGGAATGTATTAAGTGATTTTTGCGTGTATTTTATTATTATACTGATAAACAGTTGGTTGTCTTGTTTTTAAAATCAAAAAAGTAGAGCCCATGCAAGGAGGCTCTACCTTATATAAAGAAAAATGTACTTACAATGGGTCTAGAACTCTCGTCCGAGTATGATGTGAAATTGATGGCCAGATACCTTGTCGTCCGTCTCGTTTACTTTGTCAAAGCCATAACCCCAGTCTATCCCAAACAGTCCGATATAAGGGAGATTGGTTCTGAAGCCCAGCCCTGCTGAACGCTTAATATCTAAAGGATCAAATTCTTTGAAGCCATTATAGCCATTGCCAGCTTCGGCAAAGCCAAGCAACCAAAGCGGATAACTCTGTGGCAAAGGCACCTTGTATCGTAGTTCCGCGCTATAGCGGTGGTATAAAGGATAATTCTCGTCATTATTGCTAAACACCTGAGGCGCATATCCACGCAGTGGCACAAGGTCGATCCCCATAAATCCTCCGTTAGCTGCCGCATTGATGCCATATCCACCCATAGAAAAACGTTCGAAAGGTGAAGCCGGTCCATCTCCATAACTGCCTACATAGCCCCCCTCAGCATGCAAGCGCATCACTAAGCTTTTGTCGCGGGTCAAAGGCTGGTAAATATCGCCTCTGAAGCGCCACTTGTGATACTCTAGTAAGTTGTAAGTCTCAGCTGGTCCTGCATTCGGATTGGGCTCTTCATCAGTAAAAAGACTGTAAGGCGGCGTAACCGATAATTTTAGAGAGAAATCTGATCCGCTGGTAGGAAAGCTGACATCATCCAAAGTGGTGCGGCGAATTTCCTGATCTAAGGTGATAATATTGACAAAGGCTCGATCTGTACCTTCAAAGACAGGGTAAAGAGTCGCTGGATTTTCAATGTCGTAGTATCGATAGCTCAAAGAGGCAAAGTAGCGAGTGAAGTCATCTGGAATGTTGATGCGAGTCCCAAAATCCAAAGAGGCAGAATAGGCTTTTGATTTAAACTCTGCTTCGCTATCGCTGGTACTGATCAAGGCATTGTACAGGACATAATTGGTGCTGAATCCAAGCAGATTTGGCTTTTTGCCTCCCAGCCAAGGCTCTTGGAAGGTCAGGCCAAAATTGGTGTAGGATTGTCCGTTACTTTGTACCGCAAGGCTTAATTGCTGACCATCACCGCCAGGCAGAGGCTGCCAAGATTTCTTGTCGAAAAATCGTTTAGTGGAGAAATTGTTGAGTACCAACATGAAGGTCCCTGTCAGTCCACCACTGATTAGATTGTCATTGTTGTCATAAACTTTGGGCGCCCAGCTGCCACGAAATTGAAACTGATCGGAAGACTTTTCTTCTACTACATATTCGATATCAACCGCCCCCGTTTCAGGATCTTGATGTGGCACTACATTGAAGGCTGCCGGATCAAAATAGTTGAGCATCATCAATTTACGCTGACTGCGGATGATGTCTGATCGACTGAACAAATCCCCGGGCTCGGTATCTAGCTCTCGGAAGAGTACGTGGTCTGAAGTACGATAATTTCCTGTGATATAGACATCCCGGATATAGGCGGGTATGCCTTCTTGAATCCGTATTTCCAGATCGACCGAATCGTTCCCCACAGGGGTAATGACAGGATTGGCCTGAAAAAATAAATAACCGCGATCTAGATATAAGGAGGATAGGTCTAAGCCTTCGGGATTGCCGTAGATTCTCTCTTCAAGTACAGCTTGGTCAAATTTGCTGCCCTTTTCGAGCTTTAAAATGGAAGCCAAAAGCTCTGTTTCATATAATTGATTGCCCGTCCACTTTACATTGCGGAGGTAATATTGCTTGCCGGCATCGACTCTAAACTGCACTGCTAGATTCCCGTCTGCTTGCTCAATGATGGTATCGTTCAGCAAAGCTGCATCCAAAAGACCCTTGGCATGATAGGCACGCAATAACTGATTACGAGCAATTTCATACTCCTTTGGCAAAAGGCGAGAGCGTTGCCATATTTTCCACCAGGCAAATTGTGAAAGTGGCTGAATAGCTTTACGTTTTTCTTTGGCTGTGAGAACCCCATCATCTTCAATTGTGAGTTGAGTAATGCGTGTTTTTTGTCCTTTGTCAACTTCAATGAAGACATTGAGACCTGCTTTTAAAAGTTTATCTCGCTGGGTATCAATATTTACCTGGCAATGGTAATAACCCTTTTCGACGAAATAATTGCGCACCATGCGCTTGACACTCATGGCTTGGGACTGGTTAAATACCGCGCCCAACTTCAAATCGAGTAACTCTTTTAAGGCATCAGTATGTCGCTTATTGAGGTTAAGGATGCGATAAGAGGCCAAACGCAAACTTTCTTCGACCTTGATGTGGAGGTAAATGCTGTCCCCCTGTAATGCTTCAGCAGAAATTTGGACGTCTGAAAAGATGTTCTCTTTCCAGATTCGCTTCATTGCATCACTGATTTGGGGGCCTGGTACCCGGACATACCCACGACCAAGGCCAGAAAGATTGCGAATGGCTTGTTGCTCACTAAAATCGGTGCCTGTTACCTTAATATATTTGACGTAACGAGTTACAGGTTCTGGAATGCTGTCTTGGGCAAGGACATAGGAAGTACTGCTGGCTAGCAAGAGCAGCCAAATGGCGTAAAGTCGCATGTTGTAATGATTGATTTGCTAGTAAGAGGCCCCCGTCCTAGATTCGGTTGCATTGCAAATCCTCATAATCAGGACTTTAACATTTTTTTAAGTTTTCGTTCAACTTGTTTTAAGTTGGTCTTGCCGATGTATTGGACTACGCCCTCCTTGTCTATGAGCATATTGGTAGGAAATAATGCTACTCCATATTGCTTTACGATTTCCTCCCCACTAGCGATCATCGAAAGCTGGCAGGCTGGCAGACCTCTGCGTATCCTGCTAAAGAGTCTTTCTATGTCATCGGGTCCATCGAGGCATACCGAAACAAAACTTACTGCTTGATCCGCATACTTCGCTTGTAGCGCTTCTAAATCCGGTAGCTCTTGGATACAAGGGCGACAAGTGGTAAACCAAAAGTTGAGAAAAACGACTTCCCCACGATGAGCGGATAAGTCAAAGGCTTCTCCGTTCATAAGATCGGCCGAAAATTGCGGGGCCTCTTGGTAGAGGATATGCTCTTCTTGCCAGCGATCGACAGAATCCATCAGGGCATAATATCGCTCTATATTTTGTTGTGCATGGAGCGATGATGAGGCGATTATGCAGAGAAATAAACAGCAATAACTTTTCATTGGATTGTGCTTTGGGTTGATAAATGTCACTTCCAGAGGAAGTATATACGTAAATGGTTGCACCTCAGTCGGAACAAAAATATCTTTATAAGATGATTCCACACCAAAAACATGCAAAATTGACTCGTCCTGCTAAAGGCACTTTTGCAGCCATGGAATGGGCGATTTTGGGGACTCCTTGTGGGGTTATCAAAAAGCTGGCGTATCAGCTGACCGCTGCCTTGGCCGAAGATTATCGCCTCGCCTATATCGATGCTGATCATAAAAGCGCAGACGAAGAAGCGGAGACTGGACGCGATCAGGATACTGCCTTAGGCAATGGTGCATGGCTTGAGTTTACCGATAAAATCACCTTCTCACGTCTGGATTATAATACTGCTTTCAATGAGTTTGATTATCGGGAGCAATTTCGCTCCGCTGATGTCGTCATAGTCAACGGCAACCACTTTCCTGCCGCACGGCAGATCGCCGTGATTGATAGCCGAAAACCGCTAAAAAAGAAGTTGGCAAAACTCACTCAAGTAGAGTTGATCCTTTTACAAGAGGGAGAATCTGAGGTACCGGATTATGTGCGCGAAGCTTTAGGAGGTGAATTGCCACCAGTTTTACCGATTACTGAGTTTGATGAAATTATTGATTTCCTTCATTCGCGAATTGCGAATCTTAAACCTAAAGTCAAAGGCTTAGTGCTCGCAGGAGGGATGAGCCGGCGCATGCAAAAAGACAAGGGACTGATTAATTATCATGGCGTTCCCCAAAGGGAATATGTACATGACTTGCTCCAAAAAGCGGGAGTGGAGGATGTTTATTTTTCTTGCCGGGCCGAACAAGTCGAGGAATTGGGCGTTGAGCGAAGCTTGCCTGATGAATTTCTCGGTTTAGGGCCTTTTGGCGGGATGTTGACTGCTTTTAGATCTGACCCCAACGCGGCTTGGATCGTGCTTGCCTGTGATCTGCCCTTTATGACCACAGCTACCATAAATCAGTTGTTAGAGGGCCGAAATATTTCAAAATTAGCGACGGCATTTTATAATCCAGCAACTGATTTTCCTGAACCTTTGATCACGCTTTGGGAGCCACGCGCTTATGGTCGCTTGCTGCATTATCTGAGCTTGGGTTATTCTTGCCCGCGCAAAGTATTGATCAATAGTGATATTGAGCTTTTGCAACATACTCAGCCCGAAGAAATGGCCAATATCAATAAGCCGGAGGAATATGAGGCGGCAATCAAAAAGCTAAAAGAATGGCAAGCATAAAGGACATAAAAGACTTAGAGGATATAAAGCTCCTGGTAAACAGTTTTTACGGCAAAGTCCGTGAAGATGAGCTCCTAGGGCCTATATTTGAGTCCGTGGTACAAGGTAATTGGGAGCCCCACCTCAACAAAATGTATAGCTTTTGGCAGACCGTTTTGACTGAGGATATGACTTATAGAGGGAGACCCTTTCCGCCCCATATGAAGTTGCCGGTAGAGCAAAAGCATTTTGAACGTTGGCTAGGATTGTTTAGCGAAACAATAGATGCAAACTTTGCTGGGGTAAAGGCAGAGGAAGCCAAGTGGCGTGCCCAAAGGATGGCGACTATGTTTTGGTCCAAGATTTCATATTTCCGGAGCCGTTCGTCTGAGCCTTTGTTTTGATTACTGCTTCGCAGAACGCTTATCCCGAGGGTGCGGCATGCATGCGCGCACCTACCGAATAATCATTTCGAGATCGCGCAGCGACGAGAAATCTCCTATCTTCCATCTGCTTCACAGAACGATTATCTCAATGAAAAAAGACAAGCATACAAAATCACTATTTAGGCCTGGCAATCGCTACGCCTATCTTTTGGTTTGTCTGCTTCCTATCCTGGCACTTGTCTACACAGCCTGCCAAACGAAACCTAAGGAGCCCAAACGCATCAGTCGTGCTCAATTTCAACGCAATCTCATAGATTCTTTGGCGCATTTCACCGCCCTACCAGAAGAAGTCCCCTTCCCGGAAAATAATCCTCCTTCCGAAGCCAAAATTGCCCTGGGTCGTATGCTCTTTTTTGACCCTATCCTTTCTGGAAACAAGGACGTAGCCTGTGCAACCTGCCATCTTCCCGACAATGGCTTTGCCGAAAGTCTGCAAATCTCCATCGGTGTCAACGGCCAGGGCCGAGGCAGCAAGCGCAAATTCAAGGAACCCAATACAATCCCTTTCACCCAACGAAATTCTCAGACCGTCCTCAATGCCGCTTTCAATGGTATGGACTTTAGTGATCACTATGATCCTACCCAAGCCCCCATGTTTTGGGATATGCGCGTCAAAAGTCTTGAAGATCAGGCCTTAGAGCCTATTAAGAGCCTACCCGAGATGCGAGGCGACCAAATCCCCGAAGAGGAAATTTTGGATAGGGTAGTGGTCCGTTTACAAAAAATACCTGACTATCGCGCTATGTTTGCGGAGGCCTTCCCTGAAGATGAAGTGATCTCAGCCACCAATTTGGCCAAGGCAATCGCTTGCTTTGAACGGACGCTCGTAACGAATAATTCCCGCTTCGATAAATTCATGCGGGGCGACGAATCTGCCATTTCCATTTCAGAGAAAGAAGGTTTCCAACAATTTATTCTCTCAGGCTGTGGAAATTGCCACAATGGTCCGATGTTTTCTGACTATCAAATGCATGTTTTGGGAGTTCCTGAAAGTAAAAAATTAGATGCGCCAGATGTAGGAATCGACAGTAGCTACGCCTTTAGGACCCCAAGTTTACGCAACCTCCGCTTTACCTCTCCCTATATGCACAATGGCAGCTTTTACTCCCTTAAAAGAGTTTTAGAGTTTTATGAGGACATCGCCGGAGGTAAAATGAATAATCCGAATGTGAGCAAAGAGCAAATTGATCCACTGGTCAAGGCCATCGAATTGCGGGTAATCGAGATGGCACCCATTATATCTTTTCTCAATACGCTCAATGATGATAAGTTTGACAAAACCATGCCGGACAGCGTACCAAGTGGTTTGCCGGTGGGCGGGAACCTCTAGCGAATCGCTTTTGGCATACTATCCAAGCCCTTTCTTGCAGCCCTAAGGACCTTCTGATGGCAGCGTCCTTCCCTGCTAAATCTGGTTCTCTCCGTTTCTTTAACCCCTCGGTAACGAGCATTTTCTTGCCTGCGCAGGCTTTTTTGCTATCTCGTCAGCTTACGAGCAAATTTTTGATTTTGCCTTTCGGTCCGAGATAGGGATAGCCACCATTCTGATAGCATTTTGGCTTCTGTCCTAAAAGCCTTTTGACAGCTATAATAATCTTCAACTGCTTGATACAAGGCTTGGCGGCTGGGGGAATTTATACCGCTAAGTTTCAAAACTTGCTCAAGCCTGCGGATGAGATTTTTGCGTTGGCCCAACAAACGATTCTGGGTTCTTTGCCAAAGAGCAATCTGCTGGATGGTGATTCTTTCTTGCTCCCTGTAAACTGATTCGAGGACTTGCGCTTGTTCCCATGCTTGATTGATGAGTTCTAAATCCTTTTGTGAAACACGCCAAAACTGGTCATTTGAGATGCCCTCATCATCTAGATCTGTTATCAGGTCTTTTAGGTTTTGTCGGCTAATCGCCCAAGCTGTTTGGA
Source organism: uncultured Bacteroidia bacterium (assembly GCA_964534295.1). Taxonomy (GTDB): domain Bacteria; phylum Bacteroidota; class Bacteroidia; order J057; family J057; genus JBCAWW01. Next base: position 18,594 of record CAZHOC010000006.1, read on the forward strand.
GACTTTCTAGCCCTTCCAAGTAGGCCGTGAGACTATCTAAGGTGCTTGCTATGGCGGCCTCCTCCTCAATGATAAGCAGTTGGATATTAGCCACTTTTTGCAGTCTGTTTTCTAAGGCGAGTTTTTGCTTTGCACTGAGCTCGCGATTGTGATTGGGTATTTTTTTGAGGGCTAACTGCTTCGCAGAACGCTTGTAAAGATTTTGGATACGCTTGACCTGAGCTTTGCTTTGTTTATGATGGCGCTGCCATGCGCGCATGATTTTTTGCTGCGCAATGGAGGATTGTTTGAGAGAGTTGAGCGTTCGGCGATGCCGCTCCTGATTACGTTGGGTCCTTAGCCGATGCTCGTTTTGATTGTCTTTGATAGCGGCCCGCACGTATTGGATACCTGCTCTGATATAATCCATCGTATCAGCCTGCCCAGCCGTCATCAAGCCATAGCGAATGTAATTGTAGCCAATCGTACGATGGTTCAATTCATTAAAGTCCAAGCCCTCTTCCCCCTGCCATCGAATTTGATCTGTTTGCGAAAGTTGACGATAGTTTTCAATCTCAGCATAATTGGTCCGCTTGGCCACCCGACCCGCACTAATATGAATAGTAGCTTTACTGACAAATCCTGCTACGCTTTGACGATCATCTAATAATTGCCACATCGGCATCAGCGGCAAATGGTCTTGTATCATGCGCTCGGCCGGGACGAGATAATAATCATCATTAGGTCTATGTTTTTTCTTTAGGATATATTCAGGCTCTTTACCAGCGATAATGCGAGCCGTATTACGGATTGGGGTCCATTTTTTGACCAAAGCAGTATTACTCCAACTGATGTCAAGCAGGTACCAGCTGCCATGAATATAAACAGCATTCCAGGCGTGTTGATCGAGTCTTAAAGGAAAATCTGGATCATAGCCCCCTCCCTTGCTATAGCCAACTACCATCTCAGCTTCTATCCCTTGACTCTCACAAAGGGCTTTAAATAGTACCGCAAAACCCGCACAAACCGCCTTGCCTCGCCGCAGTGTGGTCTCTACATCAGGATCCGGAAGCTTCCCTTTTTCTAAGCGTTTGTAGTCAAACTTAATATGCTTACAAACCCATTGGTAAATCGCTCTAACTTGCAGGCTATCATCCTCAATATTGCCAACAATTCGATGCGAAAGACGATCGATTTTCGGCTTTTGCGCAATAGCAATGGATAAAAAACTCCAAGCAATCAGGAGTCCAATCGCAATTTTTTTCATGCTGAGGCTGTGCTAATTAGCTCCAATTTAAGCGGAAAACGGCTAGTCGCAAAGCAAAAATATTTTCCCACTTTGTGGAATTTTATGTGCCCCTACATCTTCTTTCTGTAACAAACATAGAGTGTAAGATGATGTCCACAAATGTTCTCACCCCCAACAGACCGCTGTCCTGGCAAAGTCTACTGCGAGATGCCAGACACTTCCAAATCGTGTATTTGGGCGGCTTTTTGGTATTTGGGATCCTGACCCTCGGCTGGGAAGTCGACTTGATGCGCTACGCCCTGCTGATGGGAGTTTGCCTCATCACTCAGTTGGTCTGGTCCCACTTTACCACCCAAAACTATCGCTCTTGGAAAAGCGCCTTGATCACCGCCCTTGGCCTATGCCTTTTACTCAAAGCCAATGAGCTTTGGGTTCTCGGCCTCGCTGGAACGATCGCCATCAGCAGCAAGTTTTTGATTCGCTACAAAGGCAAGCACCTTTTCAATCCCGCCAATCTGGGGATTATTGCTGCCATCGCCCTCACGGGTGAGGCTTGGATCTCTCCCGGCCAATGGGGCAATACCGCTATCTTCCTGTTTTTGATAGGCGTTACGGGCAGCGTGGTCCTCCTCAAAGTAGGGCGACTTGATACTTGCCTCAGTTTTTTGATCACCTTTGCTCTCCTCTTGTTTATCCAAAACGTCCTCTACAAAGGATGGCCCCTCGATCATTGGTTTCATTCGCTCACCAATGGTTCACTTCTGCTCTTTACCTTTTTCATGATCACTGATCCTGCCACCACTCCCAACGCCCGCAAAGCTCGCATCATTTGGGCCGTCGGCATCGGAGTACTAGCCTTTGTGCTGACCTCATGGCAATACGTTCATACTGCCCCGATCTGGGCGCTTGTGATCTACGCTCCTATAACCGCTTTTTTAGATCGCTATTTCCAAGGCAAGAAATTCGCCTGGTAGACAAACACAAAACCTTTTAAATCTTTAAAGACATGCAAAGACTGTTTCTTTTGCTGCTCAGCTTCCTATTGCTGAGTAGCCAGGCTAACGCATTCTGTGGTTTTTATGCCGCAAAGCTTAGCGCCAACCTCTTCAATAAGGCCTCAGCCGTGATTGTTGCCCGTTCTGGGAACCAGACCGTCATCACTATGGCCAGCGACGTGCAAGGCTCGGTCAAGGATTTTGCCATGATTGTGCCAGTTCCAGTAGTGCTCAAACGCAACCAAATTCGCCTCGCTCAGCAAGATATTTTTGCCAAGCTAGAACAATACTCCAGCCCTCGTTTGGTCGAGTATTATGATCCGCATCCCTGTTATCAAAAGTCCTTAGTCGAAGAGGATGAAGAAATGTTTGATGACTTGGAGAGAGCGGCTGAACCTACTATCATGTCTGCTCCCATGATTGAGCGAGACTATGGGGTGACCATCGTGGAGCAATACTCTGTCGGTGAGTATGACATACTGATTCTATCCGCTGAAGAATCCAACGGCCTAGAGACTTGGCTAAAGAAAGAAGGCTACAAAATCCCCGATAAAGCTGGACCTGTGCTTGAGCCCTATATCAAAAGCGACATGAAGTTTTTCGTGGTGAAGGTCAATCTTGACCGTCAAGCGAGTGGGGGTGCCCAGCAACTTCGCCCGATCCAGATGAGCTTCCGTTCGGATAAATTTATGTTGCCGATCCGCCTAGGCATGGCCAATGCCAAAGGAGACCAAGACATGATCGTTTATGGTTTTAGTGATCAAGGCCGCATCGAGACTGCCAACTATCGCACGGTAGAGATTCCTTCAAATGTAGATGTGCCGAGCAACCTCAAATCCAACTTCGATAAGTTTTATCAAGACCTTTTCACCAAAGCTTGGAAAAAGAATGGTAAAAACGCCGTAATGCTTGAATA
>CAZHOC010000007.1:0-21248 GCA_964534295.1 uncultured Bacteroidia bacterium
CTTGATACAAGCGGTCCGCTGAAAGTCCGCGGCGATCATCAATGCGGTCTTGCCTTTATGATTGGAAGCGTTGGGCTCGGCCCCAGCCTCTAGTAACTCCCTCACATAAACCGCGGTGGCGTTCTGCGAAGCAGTCATCAAAGGAGTATTGCCATCCTGATCTCCTAAATTGGGGTCTGCGCCGGCCTCCAAAAGTTCGTGAAAGCTGTGTTTGTCCTCCTGCAGGATAGAAAGCAAAAGCGGGCTACGACCTTTGGAGTCGATGACATTGAGCTCTGCCGAATGCTGCAATAAAGTCTGTAAAGAGAGGGGCTGTTTGCGCAATACGGCTAGATAAATCGCCGGGCGGCCTTCTTGATCGCGGGTGTTGGGCGAAAAGCCTCTTTCCAGCAAATTGGTCAGGGCTTCCTTTTTGCCCTCTTCGACTGCTCGCAATAAACCAGCTTCATCAAAACTGCCAACGGCTTTGACGATGCTACGGCGGTCAAAATATCGCTGAATTCGCTTGCGCATGGGGCTGCAAGTTAGGCAAAAATCCTTAGCTTGCTTCAAAGCATCGAAATGAAAAGACGCCACCTATTCGAACTAGAAGACCAGGATTGGTTCCCTCGATTTTTGCGGGATTACGGCACTGATTTTTTGGAGTTTGTCGCCAATCAGTTTCACATCTATAAGCCGGCGGTAGACCTTCTCAAAAAGGGTCTGGCCAAAAGTGGCGGTTCGACGGTGATCGACTTGGCCAGCGGTGGCGGTGGTGGTTGGAAGCGTTTAGCGCCTGATTTGCAAGCAGAAGTACCCGATTTGAAGGTGGTGCAGACCGACTATTTTCCAAATCTAGACGCTTTCGCCAAGATGAAAGCCCATCATCCGGAGATTATGGATTCGGTGCCTGAGTCTGTCAGTGCGCTTGATGTGCCAGCAGAGCTAAAAGGATTGCGGACACAGTTTCTATCTTTTCATCACTTCAAGCCGGCAGATGCACAGCAAATTCTGCAAAACGCTGTCGATGCCAATGCGCCCATCGCTATTTTTGAAGCCCAAGAACGCGACCTCAAGCACTTCATTCAGTTTTGCTTTTCGCCTATCAACGTCCTGCTGGTTACGCCTTTTATCCGTCCTTTCAAGATCGGCCGCTTGATCTTCACCTACCTCATCCCCTTGATGCTGCCCTTCATTTTTTGGGATGGCATCGTATCAGTACTCCGGACCTATACCGAGGAGGAGATGCGGGAGATGACCACCGCTTTGCGGAACGCTGATCACTTTAGCTGGGAAATTGGCAGCCTCAAAAACGGACCTTTTAGCATCCCTTATTTGTTAGGCTACCCTAACTAGCGTTCCAACTTAGAAGTATAAGCTGCCGTCTATCATCTGAGTCTAATAGTGAATAGGCCGCATAAATGCGTAATTTCACCTTCCAATTTTCACGCACTTGATACCCTATGGCAGAGAGCCAAGCCCCCAATAAAGTTCCCGTCTTACTGACCTCCGTCCTGATCATTGCGATATGCGGCATTTTGTATGAATTGCTGATCAGTACCATTACTAGCTATTTTCAAGGCAGTAGCGTGCTCCATTTTTCTTTGGTGATCGGTTTGTTTCTGTCTTTTATGGGGGTGGGATCCTATTTCTCGCGCTACATCAAAAAGGATTTGCTGACTTGGTTTATTCGCTTTGAAATTGTGCTAGGCATCGTCGGTGGCTTTGCTACCTTCTTGCTCTATTTTGCCTTTTCGCTGACGCCATACTTTTATCTAGTAGCCTTTTTTCTCATTGCCATACTTGGCGGTATGATCGGAGTGGAGATCCCGATTCTAACCCGCATTGTAAGAGAATATGAAAACCTTAGAGATGCTTTAGCCTCGGTGCTTTCCTTTGACTATATGGGTGCTTTGGTGGCTTCGGTTTTGTTTCCCTTGGTATTATTGCCCAATCTAGGCACCATGCGCACCTCTTTTGTAGTGGGCCTACTTAATTTGATCGTAGCCTTGCTCAACATCTACCTATTTAGAGAGGAACTACAACGCTTTAAAAGTCTGATGACAAGCACAGTGCTGGCCTCATTGATCCTTATCGGTGGATTTGCCTACTCTTTCCAGCTCAACAGCTTTTTTGAACAGTTTTTATATCAAGATCAAGTAATGTTTTCCAGACAATCTGCTTATCAACAGATTGTTATGACAAAATGGAATCAGGATATTCGTCTTTTTATTGATGGCAATATCCAGTTTTCCTCTCGTGATGAGCATCGCTATCATGAGCCACTGGTCCATATTCCGATGGCAATGGCCCCTAGCCATGAAAACATTCTGGTCCTCGGAGCGGGTGACGGACTAGCGGTACGCGAGATTCTCAAATATCCCAATGTCGGTCAGATAGATGTAGTAGACTTAGACCCAGAGATGACGCAGATTGGCAAAAATCATCCGGTCTTGATCCGCCTCAATGATAGCGCCTTTCATCACTCCAATGTGAGGATATTCAATCAGGACGCTTATAAGTTTATAGAGGAGAGTTCAGCCTTTTATGATGTAGTCATCATAGATCTGCCCGATCCCAATAACCATAGTTTGGGCAAACTGTATTCACAGGAGTTTTATGGCTTACTCGCCAAACGCTTATCTGTAGGCGGCACGGTGGTTACTCAATCTACTTCGCCCTATTTTGCTCCTAATGCCTTTTGGTGTATCCATCAGAGCATGGAGACTGTACTTCCTCATACTCTCGGGTATCAAACCAATGTCCCCTCATTTGGGCCATGGGGCTTTAACCTTAGTCAAAAGCTTGGCAATAGCCTGCAAGCAGATTCGACGGCCTCCACTGAGGCTTGGGAGCAATTGAGCATGACTCGTCTGCAAACTCAGCTTTTTGCCCGTCCTGACAGCCTTTCCTTTCGCTATCTGACTCCCGAGATATTACCAACCCTTTTTAGTTTTGACGGCGACATGGCCGAACGCGCAGTCGAAGTCAATCGACTTTCCAACCAATCTCTAGTCAGTTATTACGAGAAAAGCTGGAACCAATGGCGCTAAGTCGCTTTCCACAGAGTAATTGTGGATAAGATGTGGATAGTGAGTGGATAGTCTTCGCTTTCTCGACACAACATAAAAAAAGCCCGCCAAATTAGCGGGCTCATATCTTTCGTGTTTGATTACTTTACATAGTAAACCAAACCATCTGACTTGTCTTTGCTAAAGGTGAATTCTTGCTGCTCCTCATCCCAATCCCAACCGTTGGCTCCGATATAAACCCGATCGCGCTCATCGGCATAGATCGAATAGATATAACGCTTGAAAGGAAAGACATCTTCCCATTCCTCGCCATCGCGGGTCCATTCTACGGCATCGGGTTGTTTGGGAAAGTTGTTATCGGAAACCACACGATAGCTTTGTCCATTGCCAAGATTCACTTCAAAATTGAATTCATCAACTAGCTCTTCCTCAATTTCTTGCCAGTTGAGCCCCATATCAAGCGAATAAAGGGTCCCATCGCCCAGCGAAAAGGCAAATAGGCTATCCCCTCGCATCTCAAAGCGGCGAGTCGTAAAATCTTCCCGTACCACCTGCCAAGTTTCTCCCTGGTCTTGGGTCAAAAAGATGCTCCCTAGCCCACCGACAACTAGATTTTCTGATAACTCTCCTGCGATATCGTATACAGTGCCTGCCTCTGGCACCCTTAGCAATTCCCATTCAGGGGCTTGATTAAAAGGATTGATACTCGAACAAGCGTTTAGGCTCAAGGCCAAAAGTAGGCTCAGGCTATATCCCAGCGTAGTTTGAAGTTTCATGTTGCTTTGTTTTTGATTTTACAGGAGACGTGTAATGGGACTCGGATGCTGCTTTTGCCTGCTTCGCAGAACGGGATAATCGTTCTGCGAAGCAGTAAAACTCCTAAAAACCCTCAAATCCCTACTCCTCCAAAATCGGAAAGCTCACCCGCCGTAAAACCGTCGCGCCCATCGGAACCAGCTCGACTTCCTCCTTAGCTTGAGTAGCTACCTTCAAGCGCATATTGGGCTCCTGCCAAAGCTTAGCATCCTCAGAATTGTCAGCCTGCTCAAATGCGACTGTGGCTTGCTTCGCAAAACGCACATCCTGATAGTCACTATCCAAAGGCAAACAATAGTAATCTCGAAAGTCTGTGCCCTCATAGGTTTTGATTGTCTCCTCTCGGTGGGCAATCGGCAGGGCATATACCAAAGGACCTCTTTGGTAGTAGACTTCCTGCTCGCTAAACTGTTGGCGTTTGATTTCTTGCGGAAAGCGCAGGACGATTTCAGCTCCATCTTGCCAAGTATTGCTGAGCTTGTAAAAGCCTTCAAGCTGCTCGATATTGGCATCCTCTACCTTTAACTGTAGCGGCTCACTCCATTGCGGTTGGCGTAGATAAATTGCCATTTTTATCGGCTCATCCATCGAAAGTTTGAACCGAATCTCATCAGAATGTGGATACTGAGTTTGCTGTTCAATCCTGATGCTTTTGCCTTGCCAAGTCGTCTCTAAAACGGATGGCCCATACAAAGCGGCTACTAGACCATCTTCCGCCTGCAGCCACATTTGATCGAGATAGTAGGAGAAATTACGGCTGTAGTTGGGCACACAACAAACCGCTGGATCGGAATGAGTGGGAGAGTATTTATAGCGCACATCCTCATGCGAATCCTCCTCACCATGATGATGGCCGTCTAAGCGGTAGCAATTGTCGCCTTTGCCGTAGGTGATCGCACTGCCATCCGCATTGCGTGCGCCCATGATGGCGTTGAAAGTAAGTTTTTCGGCCTGGTCTGCAAAGCTGACAGAACCCGTTTTTTGAAAAGCGGAACCATAAAAATTGCGCAGCTCCAGCATACAGCAAAATTCTGTACTGGTAAAAGTAGGATCGGCTGGCAGAGCGGCAATCCATTCGTTGCCATGCCCCGCCCCACTAGGCAGTATGCACTGATCTAATTTGTAAAGCGCATTTTCCCAAGCCGTCTTGAGTTCAGGATAGCCCGTATTGTAATAGGCATTGATGAGCGTCCGCAGATGCTCGTAGGTATGCACGCCATGACCCGTAAATAGCGAATCCTTCTGTTGCAGATAGGGATAACGCATATCGTTGAAAGCGCGATTGATCGAATAAGTCGAAAAAGCGCGGTACAAATAGGTGGCATATTCCTGATAGGCTTGCTTGCCGGTAATGCGATATAAAGTCTCACAGACATCGGTCATCATCAAGCCGTGGGTAACGCCCCCAAAGGCATTCTCCAATAAAAACGGATTGCGGCCTTCATCACTGAAGCGCTGCATGGTCACCGTCATCGCCTTTTCGACTGCTTGTAAAACCTCCGCCTTTTGCGTGATCTCGTAATAAGCCAAGAGCATCCGGAAAGCGGTTGTTTGGGCCCAAAGCTCTCCGTTAGACCCTTTGTGTTGATAGCGTAGACTGGCTTTATAGATCCCGATATAACCGTCCTCATCTTGGGAAGCCAAGAGATTTTGAACGATCGCGTGGCTTTGCTCAATAGCTGCTTCATCGCGGGTCAAAAAAGCGTGTCTAACAAAGCCGTCCCACCAATTACCTATGGTCTCGGCATTCCACCACATGATGGAGGTTTCCCATGCTTCACCTGTAAGCTGTAGGTCGCCCATTTCAGGTACGTCCTCTAAGCCTCCTCTGCGAGCAGAACGATACAAATCATCCGCTTTGATGCCGGGATACAGCTCATCCAAAGCGCCCACTACCCCACTCTCCAAATCCTCTTTCATAATCTCGAGCAACCAACCCTCGGGCTTGGTACTCCCTTGTGGTAAGGCCACAAATGCCGGCTTAATCGGCTGCGGCACTTGATCAAAAAAATGCAAGAGCTCACTATCATCGGTGATATTGGCGCCGATTTGATTGACATTACCCAAAAAATCTTCGCCCTGTGAGCTTTGCTCGGATTCGCAGCTTTGCATAATGATTAGCAGTATAATGGGAATGAGTTTTTTCATAAGGAAATAAGTATTAAGACTGCAGTAGGTAGCACAAAGAGCTCGATTAGGCTTTTAAGCATTTTCCCTCTTTGTACTGAATACTTTCTACTATATACTTTCTACTAAACCAATCACTTCCCTTTCAATTTCCGATAATAAGACAGACGCGGATCTTCGCCTTTTTCCTCCTTGTATTGGCGCAATTGCTCCATCATAGCATCAAATACCTCAGGGTATGATTCGGCGACATTGTGATCATTGAGTAGGTCGGTACGGAGGTCAAAGAGTTCTTGTTCACCACGGGTCAGGTCCCAACGCAAAAACCAATGGCCTTCGCGTATCCAATAACCCTCGGTAGACTTACCCATTACTTCATTGGGGTCATCGCTGCGAGTATTGATGACATTGCCGATGATGTTTTGCCGCAGCGCGGAACGCTCACTCTCAATTAGCGAGCGATAAGATTGCCCAAAGTAATTAGCAGGCAACTCTATGCCGACATAGTCCAAGACCGTGGCGGGGATGTCTGCGCTGTGGATGAGTGCCTCAGAACGCTTACCCTCCTCAATATGACCCGGCCAAGCAAAGACGATGGGCGAACGAAAAGACATATCATAAATCGAAGATTTGCCTTTGTCGCCACCATTGTGGGAACGCATAGGATCGTCCCAAAACTCTTGATCGGGCGCTTGCTCCCAGCCATTGTCGTTGACGTAAATAATGAGAGTGTTGTCGTATAGGTCATTTTCCTTAAGATATTGGACCATTTCGCCCCAAGTCTCATCAAACCAAGTACAATTAGCATAGTAGCGCTTAGCCGATTCGGTCATCTCTTTGTCGGCGTAAAGCTGATAGTATTTTTCAGGTGCGTCAAAGGGATAATGCGGCAAGGAGGGAGCAAACCACATGAAGAAAGGCGTTCCACGAGTGGAAGATAAAAAATCATAAGCCGCCTGATTGCTAACTCTGGCGAGATCCATGCCCTCACCACCCATATGCTTGGTAAACCATTCGGGATTTTTGAGGTCTTCCTGGGTCCAGCCCTTGGTCATACCGTGGGTGAAACCGCCATTTTGGTAGCTAAACTCCCACCATTTGCCGCCTTGAAAGCTTACGTAGCCTTTATCCGCCAATAATTTGGGAAGGGTGTTGAAGTGGGGAAAGGCTAAGGCTTTTTGATCAAATGTGCGTTTGAAGGCAAATAGAGAATCTTCTGATATATCTTTTGCAGCGATCATGTCCTGCAAAATCGAATCACTCATCTGGTGATAGTCGATCGGCAAAAGTCCTGTCAATAGTGTCTGCAGGGAAGGCCGACAATGGTTATCCGAGACATAACCGTTGTCGAAGACCAGACCGCTGGCAGCCAAACTATCCATATTGGGGGTCTGCACATAATCTGCGCCCATAAAGCCAAAATATGGATAACCTTGGTCATCACCGACCAGCAAAATGATATTAGGTAGCTCGGCCTGGGGAGGCGTTGTTTCCGTTTGGCAAGCCATACAAAGGCTTAGCAGACATAGCAGCCAAAGAGCAGTAGATTTCATAGCTAGATTCATTTGAAAGGGACGATATCAGCAAGCTACAGCAGATTTAGGAGCAGGGATTTACGGTTTTTCACTATTCTTTGACATATATTAACTCAAGTATGCCCATTTAGGAATAATTCAAGTTTAAAATAATCAATGAAGCCTGTTTTAGAAGCCCTTCCTTTAGCGCAGCAGCGTTCTTTTGGAGCCTTTAAAATCGAGGCTGACCGCTTTGAACCCTTTTGGCATTTTCATCCAGAGGTCGAGCTGACCTGGATTATCCAAGGAGAGGGCACACGCTTTGTGGGTGATAGCATCTTGCCCTATGGGCCGGGAGATTTGGTGTTGGTAGGCAGTAATGTGCCCCATCAGTGGGTCAGTAGCCAGGCACAAGCCTCCTCACAGCAAGAGGCTTTGGTGATACAATTTCCGGAGGATTTATTTGCGGCTTTTCCCGAATGCGAAGCCATCAATAAGTTGTTTCATGAGGCAAAGCGGGGCCTTCATTTCTCCTATCCTCAGCAAGACATAAAGGAGAAGCTCTCCGCTTTTATTGCATTAAATCCAGCCCAACAGCTAAGCCAACTACTCGCACTCTTACTCCTCCTTACGGAGTACAGTTCTCCTCATGTATTATCTCAGCGGAGCCAGTTTCAATCTCATCATAAGACCGCCGATTCACAACGCATCAATAGCTGTATTGACTTCATCCTTTCTCGACTCAATCAACCTTTGAGCGTCAATTTGATGGCTGAGCGCCTGCATATGGTGCCGCAGTCGTTTTGCCGCTGGTTCAAACAGCAAACCGGTACTTCCTTCATCACCTTTGTCAATCAGAGCCGCATCCAAAGTGCTTGTCAGTATCTCCTCAATACTGATTTGCCGATCCAAAGCATCGCCTTTGAAGTAGGCTTTGAAAATGTGAGCCACTTCAACCGGACTTTTAAGAAGCTGCAAGGGGTTTCACCTGGGGTTTATCGGAGGGGAGGCTGACCGCTGCGCGGAACGCTTATCTCATAGGGCATGCATGCCGTACCTCCGGCAAAGGACTTACTTGTTCCTCCCCCTGCCCCTCCGAAGGGGAAATGGTTTTACAAACCGAAGGTTTTGTCCCCCTTTGGAGGAGGATTGAGGGGGAGGAAAAGATCCGATAAAATGAGAGAAGCGTTCCGCAGAGCGGTCCCTCAATTAGTTAAGAGGCTCCCAGCGTTTTTGAGAATAAATTCATAATAACTACCCCTGAGACAATAAGTACCATTCCGATGATCGCAGGAGAATCCAACTTTTGCTGAAAATAGAAATAACTGACGCCTGCTACTAGCAAAATCCCCACTCCTGCCCACACTGCGTAAGCAACCCCCATTGGGATTTCTTTTATAGCTAGAGACAAGAAATAGAAAGTTAGCCCATAACCAATGATACAAATAACTGAGGGCCATAATTTGGTGAAGCCACTACTTTCTTTTAAGGATGAGGTAGCAATTAGCTCCCCTAAAATCGCGATGATAAGATATATCCATTTCATAATGTGTTTTCTTTTTGGTTTAAGGTTGAGACATATTCCTGAATTTTATTTTTGGCCTGATTTACAGATAAATCACAGGCTTCCTGCCCAAAGTAGGTAGTTGATTGAGCCTTAATCAACGCTATATCGTTTATCCCAATGAAATGAAGGATTGTTTGTAGGTATGGATTTACATGATCATGCAACTTCATCTTTTCAGAGGAATATTCTCCACCAGAAACACTCAGGATTACTGCCTTCTTTTTTTCAAGTAATCCACGTTCTTCTTCGGCATTGGAAATAAAGGTCTCTCCTGAAACAACTATATGATCCAAGTATGCTTTGAGGGTAGAGGGAATACCAAAGTTATACATAGCGACTCCCATAACGATGATGTCTGACTGCTTTATTTGCTGGATAAGTGCATGAGACTTTTGATAAGAAATATGCTGTTTAGGGTTCCAATCAGATTTGTCTGTATATCTAATGTTTATCGATTCTTGATCGAGATGTGGTATGTTTTCCATAGCCAAATCAAGATATTCCACTTGGCAATTTTGACCCCTACAGATAGATTCTACGGTATGACTTGATAACATTCTTGAGATAGAATGTACCTGTCGAGTACTTGTGTCTATGTGAAGTATTTTCTGCATTTAACCTTATTTTTCAGATACGGATAGTTGGTGATTGCTTGCTTGACTAAAAAAATGCCTATCGGCAGAATATGCCCCTCCGCCTAGGAAGGCGATTGCTGTACTCATGGCAAGAACCAGTAAGTGATACTCAAATCCTTCTTGCCCTGCATCTAATTGTCCCCACCAATTCATAGAGAAACCAACTTCCCAATGGACGAAGACAATCATTCCAGTAAAGAGGCCAAATAGCATGGTAGCATTTATGCGAGTGGCAAGACCAATAATAAGCAGCAGACTCCCTAAGGTTTCAATAGAAATGGTCATCCATCCCAAGAAGACGGGCATTTTTAAGTATTCAGTGAAGAAGTAGATAAATTCGTTATATCCTTCAGGGCTTAGCTTACCAACACCATGTATTAGAATGGTACTGCCTAGAGTGATTCGGAGAATAGTCGCTGCCCAATTATTTGTGGTATTAAATATTAAATGTTTCATGCTGATTATTTTTGAGATTATTGGAATTCAAAGCGTAGAAATAGCCCTGCTTGGATATCATAGGCCCATTCAGACCCAGCCTGAAATTGGTTAATGGCTAAGCCTGATTGAACCAGTCCGAAATCTGCGCCTAATCGGAGCTGTTGAAAGCTGATTAGGTGCCCATCAGGATTGAAGTTGAAAGAGAATTGTCCTTGGAAAAAGCCTTTCAGCTTTTCCGTGATTGGCGGTCGGTATTGGATGATAGAAAAAAGTTCAAAGTCTGGTTGGGCTTTAAATTCAGAGGTAAAGTTCGCTGTAAGGAAGAATTTTTCCCTGTAGAATGAGTATTGTAAGCCTCCTAGAGGGACTAGTTTATCGGGTAATAGTCTTGTCCCAATTGCAGGGCCAAAACCTTTAATCACATTGTAGTTCAATATGGAGTACGACATGAATCCGACTTGTCCTGATTCATAATTGTACTCAGCTGCACTAAGATTAAAAATTGTGAACTTATATTCGAGATCGAAGGGTTTTACCCACCACGATTCAATAAGGAAATTATCCTTGGTCGAGGCTGTTTCAAAAACATTTTGGGCAATTGATATGGTGCATTTTGTTAGTAATAAAATGCCTGTTATTGATAATTTAAAAAGTGTATTCATCAGTCTTGTTCAAATAATTACAAGACAAAGATGAGATTAATAAGAAGGTGTTTAGGTGTATATTTTGGGGTATAAATGGTAAAAATTAGGGGTAAAATCTGCGTTTGACAATTAAAAAGCTGAAATTCAAAGCAAGCTCCTGTTAATAGATTCTCAATATTTATTTTGTTATGGTTGGATTTAATGAGCCCGAGGAATTGATAAATACTTTCGTAGATGGATGGAATGAAAAGGATGCAGAAAAACTAGCTTCCATCTTTGTCCCTAATGCGGAATTTGTAAATGTGACTGGGCTTTGGTGGCATAATAAAGAGCGCATTTATAAAGCACACGAATATGGATTAAGAGTGATATTCAAGGATGCTCCATTGCAGGTTTTGTATTTAAAACAAAGACAGCTTTCAAGGGATGTCGTTATGATCCATACTAAAATGAGATTAGAAAACCAGACTCCTATTATGGGGAGTAAACAAACATCTGCACGTACTAATATCTTGCTCTTTATTTGTAAAAAATACAATAAAGGTTGGCTATGTGAAGCGGTACAAAACACTGAGCTAATATCTGGCAAGGAAACCTTTGTGATTGATAAAGATGGTAAGAGGTCAGCGGTCAATTATGGGCAATATGGAAAATAAGCTGACTTTGATTTATCTATTCTGTTTTCTGAATTGCGTAGGGGTAATCCCGGTTCTTTTTTTGAAGTACTTTACAAAATTAGAAGGATCATAGAAGCCTAAACTTTCGGCCACTACTGCGATGGTATCTTTGCTTATTAGAAGTTGAGATTTAGCATAAAGTGTTAAAAATTCCTGGGCCATTTGCTTAGCTGACTTTCCTGTTGCCTTCTTAACTGCTTCAGATAAATAGTTTGTGCTGATATTTAACTCTGAGGCATAATCACTTAAATGTAGCTGATAGCTGACTTTTTCCTTTAGTAAAGTTTCGAAATGAAAAGCAATTTCTTCCGCACGATTGGAAAACAGGATCTTGGAAGCTGGGCTGTTAAATAGGGTATTGGTTTTTTCTAATATAATGGTAAGATAAGCGGCAAGGATATTTCTTTTGGAGTCAGTCAGTATTCCCTCAAATTCATTGTGCATCGCTTTCATTAAGCCAACAATATTTTCACACTCCTCTTTAGGTGTACTAATTGCAGGAGTAGAATTAATATTGAAAAACTGGAATTTTCTGTAGAGATCGATGCTATGGTAAGTATGATTTAAAAATGAAGGTTTGAAGAGGATCATAAAGCCAAAAGAATCCTCGGTAAAAGCATTGATTTTCCATGAACTAATATTATGTGGGGTAGTAAAGGAAAGAATGCCATCGTAAGGATTGAATGACTTATCCCCAATACTTATATCTACATCATGTCCATAACCATAAGTGATTTCAAAGAAATCGTGGCGGTAAGGGCCAATTTCGATTTGCTCATCGCCGAAATAGTCTTCAATACGGTAAATGAATATTTCATCAACATTGAATTGATCCTTAATGCCAATTGCAGATAAGTACTCAAGTATTTTGTTGAACTGTTTCAAAGAGTTGATTTAAAATTTCAGTCAATGGATTTTAGCTTTTCTTATGCTATTAAGTAAATCTTTGGCTTAGTTTAATCATTTCTCTTTGCGCTTCTAACAGATGACAAATTTCTCATGCCCCCTATCTGCTTCAGCACAATTCTCAGCTTAAGAGTTAAGCATTCTGCTTCGCAGAACGCCTACAAATTCAACCAATACGTCAATTTAAACACCAAGGCGCGGTTCTTACTCGTCAAGCCCTCGGGCAGATAGTTTTCTGTATAGACGATAAAGAAATCCGAAGCCGGTTGGTAGCGCCATTGAAAGCGGGCGTTGACATTGATGTTGTTGAGGAGGTTGTTGTATTGGATAAAAGTCGTCAGGAAAAGCTCATCCGTAAAGGTCAAGTCGATGCGCGGCCCAATCAAGAAGAGCTTTGTTTCACCATAGCCTTCGGCCAACTTCAGGTCATTATAATCAAAGCGTAGACCGATGCTCCCAAAAGGCTGGTAGCGGAAATTGAGCTGACCACCTAGATTGAAGTTGGTGCCATTGTAAAAACCGCCATAAGTGCTATTGAGCGCAAAGTTGAAAAGATTACGGGTATTACTTTGGAAGCTACCTGAGACGGCGGACCAATCATACTCCTCACCAGTGGCAAAAGCGATGTTTTGCGGATTGCCGGTCGGATTGAAGCTACGCGTCAACTGCTGGAAGACGTAATTGTAGTTCAGCTGCAGGGTCGCAGTATTGCTGAAGTTGAACTGATAACCTAGCGAATAAGTCCGATCAGTAATAGTACCGTCTGGGATATGAGTCAGATTGGCATTGACCGTCGGCCCCATGAAGACAATCGCTTCATTTTTGGGGTAGATTTTATAACTCAAGTTGCTGAAGTAATTGAAAAAGCCGGGATAAACTCTCTGGCTAGGCACGAAGCCCGCTTCCGCATTGAAGTTTTGCTGGTTGAAAGTATTACCGATAAAGGCATCCCAATTACGATTGTTGAAGCGCCAGAAAGTAGAGCCAGAGAAGTTTTGCCCTTCGGTCAAGTCATCCAGCGACATGCCGAGATAAGAACTGTGGTACCATTTATTATCGGCGCTCAGCATCTCTAGATCGGCACTAAAAACACGATTATAAACATTACGAATCCGTTGGGTTTGCCCGCCGATTTGTCGGTCTTGGAAGATACTTTCATGGAAATATTTAGCCGTATCGGCATCTGTTACACCTAAACTCTGCTTATTGACCAAAGAGAGGGCAAAGCTAGATTGAGCCCCAAAGTTACGTTGGACAGTGGCCACGGTATAGTTTTGACCAGGTAGACCGACTTGAAGATCTTCTTGAGTCTGCATATTGAGGACACTAACGCGCCAATCTTCATTGAGAGAGCCGCTAAGTCTTGCGCCATACAAAATCGGGATCTTGCGAAACAGACCGGAAGTATCCTGCACCAAGCCTACCCTGCGCGAGAAGAAGGGTCGGGCGGAGGGAAAACCAATCTGATCCAAGAGGTCGCTGTTTTCGAGAAAGAATTGGCGGCGTTCCGGGAACTGGACCTCAAAACGCGTCAAGTTGATCACCTGTTGGTCGACCTCTACTTGAGAGAAATCAGGATTGACCGTCAGGTCTAAATTGACCGAAGGACTCAAGCTAACCTTGGCGTCAAAGCCTACATCATATTCTGAGATGGGCTCTGAACCCGGCACGATGGGAGTCGAGGAGAGATTACCCGCGACATAAGGGATAAGCGAGATATTGGTCTTGGCCTCGGGGATAGGATCATCCCAAACCAATTGGCCAGAAAAGGCAAAAGCACCCGTATTGAAATTGATGGGCGTCCTGATCCAAGAGGACTTAAGGTTGCGCTTTTTGTCTTGGCGGTCGAAGGCGATATTCCATTCTTTGAGGTCAGAGCGATAGCGAAAGCTCTTGAAAGGAATCTTCATTTCGGCGACCCAACCATCACTGTCGCGCACTACTTCCGAGTACCATTTGTTGTCCCAGTTCGTATTCCAGGAGTTGTCGCTGGTACCTCCTCCGGAAACGGTTCCCTCCATCTGCACCCCAGCAGGCGTGATAGCAAAAAAGAAACCATTGATATAATCATTGTAAGGACCGATGACGACTCCTACATTATCGTTGAGTGGATAATTGAAATCTCGACGGAGAGAATTGATCAGGTCTGGGCTATCATCATCTTCACAGACGAAGGCGATGTATAAAAACTCCTCATCAAAAGTAACTTTGGCGATCGTCTGAAAAGCCGGGCGAGCAGAATCATTGGGGAAATTGAGAAACCAATCCTTGGCTTCGCCTGCAGTTTGCCATGCGGGTTCATCCAAGACTCCATCTAATACGATTTCACCTTGGGCCCGAGTGATATGCAGTTTGGTACCAGGCCCGTTTTGCCCCCATAGCAGCAAAGGGCTCAAAAATATTAAGAGGAAAACTTGTCTCATGGGGCGGGAGAAATTTGATTTAAGTAGCGATGGAAAATTTCGCGTCGCTACGAATGATATCTATCGATACTATTTTTCTATTAGTAAAGACCGACTTAAGCGTTCTGCGCAGCAGGAAAAAACCAACAAACTAGCGACGATATAGGGTCGACCTTTGCATGGCGCTCATCGGATAGGAAAGGATACTTTCGACTTCTTCCACCTCTTCGCCAGTCGTGATGACCTTATCCAAACCACCGACTAATATTTGAAATTCGATGCGATCGGCATGAAAAGTATAGTTGACAATCAGCAGGCTATTGTTGACCGAAAAACGGCTGGTCAAAACGTTGTTGTAGAGGTAGCTGTCGAGTAGGATAGAGTTTTTCTCGTCAATCACATAATGACCGATAGACGCATCCTTGGCGACTAATTCATATTTGCGCTCGTCGCGAACGGTATCCACCTCATATACTAAGGTCCACTGCCAGCGATCGCTAGAATCAGTAGGAGCAAGATGAAGCTCCATATTGAGTTCTTGTGCTTTGCCTTTGGCGTTGTAGATGGTCATTTTGCCATACCAATCGCCCATCCAATCATTAGGAAAGGTACTGATCGGAGTCTGAGCCTGAGCAAAAAGCGGAAAGAGAAGAAATAGTAGTAAATAGCGCATGAGTATACTGTTTGGCTTGCAAATTTAGACTTTTATCTAGTCCAAGCATAGGATGCGCAATTTTGCCTTATCTTTTGGAGATGCGAAGCGCAAAATTTGCTACCCTGTTGATCATTTTCCCTTCACCGCCCTTATCTCTAAAGCATATTTACGATCTTAGAGTCTATGAGACATAGCATAATCATCGGCTTCTTGTTGGCGCCTTGGTTTTGGGTAATGGCGCAGCAAGATCAGATCAAATACGAGCGGGAAGAACGTGTAAGAGTTAATATCGTCCCCGGTCCAGCAGGAGACTTTGTAGAGGGCTGCGGCTTCACCGAACGCATAAAATGGTATTACGAATACAGTCAAAACGGAAACTCCTACGAAGCCAAAGTCAAGCAGGACGGCATCAAATACAGCATAGAATTTGACGATCAAGGCAAGCTCGAAGACGTAGAATTTGTCATTGACTGGGATGACATACCCACGGGTACGAAAAATCAAATCGAGCAATATCTTGATAGTACGTTTCAGCGCTATCGGCTCAAAAAAATTCAACAGCAGTGGACAGGAACGCCTGCTGAATTACAGAAACTGATTCGAAAAGAGAGTGCAAACAGCGGCTACAGCACTCAATATGAGATAGTTATGAGAGGCAAGACAGACGGCGATACCCATTGGTACGAAATCCTATTTAGCGCAGAAGGTTCGCTGCTTCGTCGTTCTGTTTTTGTACCACGTAATACCGACAACTTAGACTTTTAAGCCATATGTTTCGAAAATCTAGTATATGGCTTTGCCTAACGCTTTGCACTTTCCCAGTCTGGTCGCAGTCGCTCTATCGCATCGGGATGCTGCCTCAAGTCAATTTCAATACCAGTCTCAAATCTGATTGGGGCCTCAATAGCAAGATTGAATCTCGCCAGATTTTTCGCCGGGGGATTTTTGATGATCCAGAGTTTAGTGGCTATGAATATGCGCTCACAGATGTCTCCTTGGTCCTGACCCACAAATTTTATTCGGGTAGCTCTGCCGCAGGCGGTTATCTGATGCGCATCAGTGAAGAGGGCTTGGCCCATCGCTTTATACAGCAGTACTCATTTGTCAATCGTTACGCCGGCTTTCGCTTAGGGCATCGCTTCGTAGCAGATCAGACGCTAGAGTCGGGGGAAGATGCTAGCTTTCGACTGCGTTATCGTATTGGTATTGACCTCGCCCTCAACGGGCAAAAAGTCGATCCAGGAGAATGGTATTTCAAACTCACCAATGAATATCTTAATGTGCTCGAAGGCGGGACTTATGATTTAGAGCTACGCTTGGGCCCGACTCTGGGCCATGCCTTTACCGATAAAAACAAACTGGAGGTCGGACTAGATTATCGTTGGGATTCATTGCTGAGCGAGACAAGGCGACACAGCCTTTGGCTGAAGTTTGCTTGGTATTTGAAGTATGGGTAGGGCCTTCAATCACTTCGAATCCCTTTATGGGTGAGAAGTCTCCTTGGGAACAGATTGCAAAAACTATTGGAAATCAAGAGGATTTCTCGTCGACCCGCTGCTCGGTCCTCTGTCGAAATGAATCGGGGAATAATTTTGCGTCGCTACGAAACGTATTGTTTGATACCTACATTTTTTGAGGATAGGGATAAGCGTTCCGCGTCCCGAAAGCTTTCGGGAGTAAAAAACCAATGACTCCTCCTATATCAATTTGATACTCTGCTTAAAGGCCAAAAACTCCTTTTCCGCGGTCTGGTTTTGGGCACTCGACTGATGACAATTAAAATCATAAAAGAAGTCATTGTGCTCCGCCTTCAAAACCTTGAGTTCGACTTTGAGAGGCTCAGGGATATCGATATGCTCGAACATGTATTCGGCATCAAATTCGTAAAACTTGCAGCCTGAGATCATCTGTAGATCGTATCTTTTGAGGATTTTGAAATCCTTTAGGAGCAGGGAGGTCCCATAGGCCGAGACATCGATAATCTCCTCCAGCGTCATCGTACCGAAGCCTTCATATTCAGATTTGTGGCTGACATTGAGGGTGATGGTGGGCGATAAAATACCTTTATGTTCTGGCAATTGCTCATAATACTTGGTCGCGATGCAAAGCGGATCGCCGATTTCCTCCCAAGTTTCCTCCACCGAGTCTGTCCAGCCCTTACCGATGATTTGCTCACTCTTAAGTTTGCCAAAATCTTTGACCTTGATAAAGCCCCAAGCAGGTGGTTTTTCGAAAAGGATGCCCATCTTTCGATTGAGATAGACATTTTCGTTAGTTACGACGGCTTGCAAGGGATCGACCGCCAAACCCGCCACGGCTAAGCTCGCATATTTCAAAAAGGCTCTTCTTCCGATTCCCATTTAGTGCTATTTTATTCCTTCACGACTTTGAGGAGGTGAGCTTGCTGGTTGAGCTGCTCTATTTGTAAGAAGTATAAGGCGGGCGCTAAGGCCGATAAATCCACCATATCCGTTTCAGACTCAGTCATGAGTTGTCCATGTAAATTATAAACCTCCACCTTGGAAATAGAGCTAGTTGATTCTATCCGCAAGATCCCGCTGGTAGGATTGGGATAAAGGCGAGGAATAGAGGCTTTTGATAAGTCCTCGTTACTGAGAGCATTGCTCAGTGGTGAATCATCTTCATTTTGGATCTCAGGCGCTTTCAAGTGCGCGATCAAAGCGGATTCACCAGCAAAAAGGGTATTCCCCCAGCTAGGAGGATTGGCGGTAGGAATATCATTGCCCGTACCCAGATGCTTACCGACTACGACGATTCCTTCGGTGGTTTTGAAGGAATTGTATAGCTCAACATTCAAAGGAGGTTCTGCGGTCAAAGTATCCCAAGTACCCCTGAGTATGCTGCTGTATTGAGGCAAGGAAAAATCTCCATTGTACTGACGCACAAAGGAAGACCAAGCCGATCGCCCATTGTAATAAGGATTGGGCATATTGAAAAAAGCATTGCGGGTAGTCATGGGCCGTCTCGCGACACCTAATACGACTACTGAGCCATCTGCCGTTACGGTCAGTGAGTTTTGCCGCAGGCGGGTGGTATTCAAATTGATCCAACCCGAATTGGGATCAGCCCAGCCATTGAGCAAAGGATCTGGATGGGCGGAGCCTAGACCGCTAGTATTTTGCCCCATCTCAGCCACATAGGTGCTGTGCTGAAGATTGCCATTGTCGGTATTGAGTTTGCCCAGCCAGCTGATATGAATGTTGCCAGAGGTGCCGGTAAATTGATTTTGATAGCTCGATAGCGTAGGATCGGCAAAAATGCTATTGCCTTCCCAGAGGTTTTCGACATTGTTGCCATGGCAACGAGCATCGACCACTAAGCTACTATTGGGCAATGGCGTCGAATAATCAATCGCCAAAGCGTCGATATATTGATCAGGCGAAGAATTGTGCTGACTATTGTCTGCTCTCGTTTCATGGTATAGGCGAGACCACCAGACGAGTTGGCCCGTACTGTCCATCTTCATGACGGCTGGCTCAAAGTCTGGATTGCCATCAGGCAGGATACTTTTGGCGTTGAAGCCCAGATAGACATCATCATTGCGACGATCTACACAAACCGAAGAAGGCCCATAGGTCGCACCGCCACCTGGTTTATAGCCTGTATAACCAGGTCCATTGGTAGGGGTAGCGCCATCCGGATCACAAGGCCCAGCAAAAAGCACATCAAGTGGCCATTTACCTTTTTTAGTGCCCCCATTGCCATCGGGCAATACAAGATCATAATCCGTTTGGGTCCAAGACCGCAGATTGCAACGCCCGTCGCGTTTAAACACAATGCCACTGAAATCAATCTCGGCAATCCCACCAACATAGCTACTAGCCGGACTGCCTTTAAATTCGCCGCCGGCTACTTTCCAGTGGGTCCGCCAGTTTTCGACCACATCAAGGCTGCCATTGGCATCGAGACGATACATGGCCGACCAATTCCAATCATGCGAATCACCACGTACAAAATAGACGCGACTTTTTGAGTCCACATCCCAAGGATGGTAGAGTTTAGGATAATCCCCATCTGTGCATTTGGCATTATACACCCAGCTAAATCCGTCCGGGATACCCGCTACAAAGTTATTATTGAGTTTAGCGATAAAATAACCACCTTCATTCGAGTCCTGCGTATTGCCGCTGATAAACATCTCGCCCGTGGCCTTGCGCGCTTCATTCGTCGTCTTGATAAAGCGTATATCCTCCACTCCCCCTGCGCTGATGTAAACGACATTGAGGAGATTTTCGAGCGTATTATCGGTATGTAAAATAAAACCGATCTTATTGCTGCCTTGGTTGTTGGCGATCCCATTGGGACTAATTTCTACCGTCGGGGTATTGCCGGGCAACCAATTGAGATCGTCGGCAACACCGGCAATAATAAAAGTGCCGTCAGATAATTGGACCACATCATAAAAGGCCTCATCTCCCGCATTACCCGCATAAAAAGCGCGATCTTGGGCTGCAAGGGAGGCAAAACTGATGACTAATAGTACAACAAAAAAAGGCTTGAGGAATCGTCCTAGGGAATTCGAGTAAATCATGTTCAGCAATCTTAGCGTTTTTGCTACCTGAATTTACTTTTTTATTTACTGCTGCGCAGAACGATTAGCTCTATTTAAGGCAGCAATGCCTCTTTTAACTTTGTTGGCAGAACACTATTTCAAAATCCATTTTTAGAGCATAAGCTGCTATCTTAAGCCACCATAATGAATTATTATGCCAGTAACTTTGATCGGGTTTACCCTCTTCATGGGTCTTATGGGAATAAGGATTTACTATAAGATTTTTGCCATTGTCCGTAAAAGTGGGCCGCAAAATAAATACTGGGACAGAGTCCCTTTTATTATGATGACGGAATTTAGGTGGCTAATTCAATCGGAAGAGGACAAACAGATAAGAAGGAAGTATTGGCGATTATACTGGGGCTTAGTGGCAATCATGCCAGGATGGTTTATCGGAAGCATTTTGTTAATCTTAGCGATTTACGTAAGCTAAGAAGGGCTTTTTGTCCTTAACCCAAAGATTCGCTCGAATAAATAAGCTATTGCTGATTACTTCGAAATTCTAGCTTCGATATTCATCATTCTAAATTCCCATCGTTCCGCGCAGCGGTAAACTAAAAAGGAGTCGTCATCAAAAATCCTGCTTGGTCGAGATCGTTGAATAGCGGGATCAAAATCCGGGTAGCCAAGCCAAAAAGCAGGAGATAACCGACTATATCGGTAAAGGCCGTGATCAAAATAGAGGAAGCTACCGCCGGGTCTACCCCAAAGCCTTCCAGCATGATAGGTATAAAAGCCCCCGCAAATCCCGCCAAAATCAGATTGCTAAACATGGCCAAAAAGACCACCAAACCAATCATGGCTTCTTGTTGGGGAGAAAAAGCATCAGGGCTCAAATAGCCCAGCAATAAGGTCAACGCCAGCGAAACCAAGGCGCCCAGCATCAACCCATTGATTGCGCCTACCATCACCTCTTTGGCCACTACCCTAAAGGCTTTGCGACGCGGGATACCGTCCGTAGCAATCCGGCGAATCGTTACCGCTAAGGTCTGAGTACCCCCATTACCGGCTACGCCAGCGATGATCGGCATCATAAAGGCAATGATCACCAAGCGCTCGATCGTGGTTTCAAATTGGGAGAGCGTAAAGGCAGCGAGGGAAGCAGTGCAAAGGTTGATCATCAACCAAGGAATACGGCTCCTTACCGATCCAGCCCAGCCACCACGTAGGTTTTCGTCCTCCGAAACCCCCGCTATTTTCAGGATATCCTCGGTACTCTCTTCCTCAATGACGTCCATGACATCATCAACGGTGATACGTCCGAGTACCTTATTCTTTCTCTT
>CAZHOC010000008.1:0-21197 GCA_964534295.1 uncultured Bacteroidia bacterium
GCCGCCGGCATGCGGGATACTCAGTAAAGTGCCTCCTGAGGGGAGATAAACGCTTTCATCCCCAACGGGAGCGCCAGAAGTGGCCCAAGTGGGAGAGCCAACCAAGCTTCCCGTGAGGGTAGTTCCTGCACTACCATTGGCAGTATTACCAGTACCTTCATCCAAGGGTAAATAGACTACTAAAGAACCAAAATCTGGGTGCGTATTGTCAAGCTTTTGGCACATCCAATCGCGCATGGTGGCAGGTGTAAGGGCTTGATTCCAAATCCGTACTTCGTCTATCTGGCCGTCGAATAATCGGTTTCCTCCTCCAGTGAAGGATAGTTGCCCGACCTTAACATCATAAATACCATTGGTAATGGCTCCAACATGATTGGTTACCCCAACTTGAATACCATTGACAAATATTCTGACAGCAAGTCCATCATAGGTCCCTGCTACGTGATACCACCTATTGGTGGTCATCACTGCGGCAGATACGGTCTCATACCAAACCCCATTATGACCGATATTGAAGGAGAGACGACCGCCTTGTCCACAGCGAAAAGCGTAGCCTTGGTTGCCCGAAGCCCAGCCTTCTTTATTTACAATGGAATTACTCCAAGGATTGGGGCCATATGAATCAGCCTTGATCCAAGCCTCGATAGTAATATTGGGAGTATTGAGGGCGGGAGTATTGGGGATGTTGACGTAGTCATTGATGCCATCAAAATTGACGGTCGATCCCGAACCGGGTACTTGCCCAAAGGCAAAATTAAAAGCCGTGCATAAGCACAGAAGTAAGGTAGATGTCTTCATAGGGTAAGGTAATAGTTAGTAATTAAGCAGTGTGAGCCTAATCAGTAACATACATATACCCCCTAGGAAAATCAACCTAAGGCCTTACTTACGCGAAAAGATGTTGTATTTGACGATGGCGTAAATGGCACGAAAACCGTCTTTCCAGTTGATTTTTTTGCCTTCGGCATAGGTACGGCCGTAATAGGAAATCCCTACCTCATAAATGCGAATATCTTTAACTCGCGCGATTTTAGCCGTTACCTCCGGTTCAAAACCGAAGCGTTTTTCCTTGAGTTTGAGGGCTTGCACCGTCTGGGTGTCAAAGAGTTTGTAGCAGGTCTCCATATCAGTCAAGTTGAGGTTGGTGAACATATTGGAGAGACCGGTCAAAAACTTATTACCCAAGGTATGCCAAAAGAAGAGAATACGATGTGGCTTACCACCCATAAATCGACTGCCATAAACTACATCTGCACTGCCGTTGAGAATGGGTTTGAGGAGGAGGTTATATTCTTCGGGATCGTACTCTAAGTCTGCATCTTGAATGATCGTAAACTCACCTGTGGCCATGGCTATGCCGGTGTGAAGCGCGGCTCCCTTGCCTTGGTTGACTTCATGCTTAGAATAGCGGATATCCATTTCAGGATTGGCTTCCATATAAGCCTTAATGCGCTCCTCCGTATCGTCTTTGGAGCAATCGTTGACAATTAAGAGCTCCTTTTTGATACCCTCCACCAGCTCCACTGCTTTGATTCGATCCAATATCAAATGGATAGTGGGCCCTTCATTATAGGCTGGAATTACAATAGAAAGTTTTTCAATCCGCTTCATGCAACAAGGCAATTAAGTTTCAAAGATAGGCGATAGCAGATTAGCATTGAAATCACCAAATAAAATCGAGAAATTACATATATGATTGACTACTTCGCGACAGATAAATTGCGGGAGCTATATCCCCGCGTAAAAGCGTTCCTCGAAGAGGAAATATACCCTATCGAAATGGAGCTCATGCAGATGCCTTTTAAGGAAGCTGCCAAGAGACTGCGAGCGCTCAAAGATAAAGTAAAAGCCACCGGAGCTTGGAATCCTTATCATCCCGTCGAGTATGGTGGAGCGGGGCTGACCTTGATGGAAGTGGCTCAGCTAGGTGAGCTTTTGGCCACTACTCCTTATGGACACTTTACTTTCAATTGCCAGGCGCCTGATGCGGGCAATATTGAGCTATTGATGCATTATGCGAGCGAGGAGATGCGAGAAAAGTATCTCTATCCTTCACTGGAAGGGGAAATTCGTTCCTGCTTTTCGATGACAGAACCCAATAATGCGGGTTCTAATCCCGTAAAAATGAGCACAGTCGCCGTTCGTGATGGCGACGAATATGTGATCAATGGCCATAAGTGGTTTACCTCTTCAGCAGATGGGGCGACCTTTGCTATCGTGATGGCGATCACGAATCCAGAATCCTCTAATCCTTATGGACGGGCCAGTATGATCATTGTGCCGACGGATACACCCGGCTTTGAATTTGTCCGTAACATCCCGGTTATGGGACATGCAGGAGAGGGTTGGGCCAGTCATGCTGAGATTAAATACAATGATTGTCGTGTACCGGTCACCAATCTTATTGGACCGGAAGGTGGAGGATTTTTGCTGGCTCAGCAACGCTTAGGTCCGGGACGCATCCACCATTGTATGCGATGGATTGGGGTTTGTGAAAGAAGTTTTGATTTGATGTGCCAGCGTGCCGCTACTCGAGAAATTGGCGATGGTATGATGCTAGGTCAAAAGCAGATGGTACAATCCATGATCTCCGAAAGTCGGGCGGAAATTGATGCGGCCAGATTGATGGTGCTTAATGCAGCATACGTAATGGAAACCGATGGACAGAAGGCCGCTGCTACTGAAATCTCAACCATCAAATTTTATGTAGCCAATGTGATGCAGCGAGTCGTCGATCGGGCTGTACAGGTGCATGGCGCCTTAGGGGTAACAGACGATACTATCCTTTCTTACTTCTATCGTGAAGAGCGTGGAGCACGGATTTATGATGGTCCAGATGAGGCGCATAAGGCATCTCTAGCGCGGAAAATTCTCAAGAAATACGGATTGGTAATTCGCCAAAACCGTCAAGCTGTCAAACAATAGCATTTGATTGATGGCTAATACGATCTATCTCATCAGACATGGGCAGGCCTCCTTTATGGCCGAAAATTATGACCAATTGTCTCCGCTTGGCTATGCCCAGGCGGAGGCTTTAGGTAAATGGTGGAAGGACAATCTAGCTGTCCCAGACTATATTGCTCATGGTACGCTCAACCGGCAAAGACAAACCTGGGAATCGTTCCGCGGAGCGGGCTCCCCTAAACTCCCAAAGGCTCAAATCATCGAGGGGCTAAATGAGCATCAGGGAACAGATGTCCTCAAGTATCATCGGAACAAACAAGCTGAGGTTCCTACTGATAAGAAAGGCACTTTACAGCAATTCTTTAAGATGAATATGCAGTGGATTGCTGGAGAGATTGATAGTGGCCCTTATGAGCCTTGGGCTGATTTTCAGATGAGGGTTCGTTCTGCTTTTGAGCCGCTATTCGCGGAACTACAGCCCAAGCAATCTATTGCGGTTTTGACTTCAGGTGGGGTGATTGCCACGGCAATAGGAATGACATTAGGTCTGAGCGACGAGAAGATAATGGAACTCAATTGGCAGATTCGAAATAGTAGTATTTCGGTCTTGCATTACTCAAAAGGCCGTTTGTTTTTGCGAGATTATAATTGGGTGCCGCACCTAGAGAAAGAGCAAATCACCTATGTTTAGGCTTTCTTTGCACTCTTCTGTCCCCATAGTTTCCACCAATTTCTTTTTTGCTTGTGCTTGCCGTGAATCTCTTTTAGCACGGCTACCTTGCCTCTAGGACCTACTTTTTCGGTTAGGGCCTCTTCTGCGAAAACGCGTACCTCTTCATGGGGGTCTTGCAGGGCTGTCTTCAGGAGACTCATGGCTTCCTCCCCATCACAGTAGCGTAAGCCTCTTACTGCATGGTAACGGATCACCGCTAGCTTATCCTCACCTGCATAGTAGCTATCCTCTCCTTCGACATCCGGGCGACCGATGGTGACAAAATGCTTCCAACCCTCTAAAGAGGCTGCACCTCCTATAGTGGCTAAGGCTTCAACCGCTAAGGCGACAGTACCAATACGAGTGGTTTTGAAGGGACTCTTTTCTTCAGAGCTACTAAGTGGATCAAAGCTGAGGATATGCATCAAACCCGGAATCGCTCGCTTTTCGTTAAAGGCAATCAATTGATGAATAACTTCTTCAACAAAGGGTTTCCCAAAAGGATATTCAGGCGGAGGAACCTCTGGGATCCGTTCTAGGACTTCAATCAGCTTTTCCCTCAGTTCTGGAGTATCTGGAGAATGTAACCAAACCGTACGAGTATTGGGGTAACTCCCGTCATTGATATAAACCGGACCTACTGGTACTTCAACTCTATCGGGGTTATGATGGGGATGATTGGCGCAATAAGTCCAAAATGGCTTTTCAATTGCAATCTCTCGAATGCTACAATAGGCGGCTCCTTCGCTCTCCTCATCACCTTGATGGAGATTGCGAGTGTTAAACCAACATGTTCCGCAGCAGTCAGATCCTCCGTTGGACATCTAATTTATAACTAGTCGTGAGTAATTAGGCCTATACAAATATAGCTAAATTTTCAGTGAGAAGCCTGAATTTTGACGCATTGAGCTATCGCAATATGCGAATCCGGGCCACCGCTTTTTCTTGACTTTTGGGTTCTTCTACCTCAAGTAGATAGACCCCATTGGGTAAGTGCCCTAAACTAATCTCTTGGGCCGATGGCCTACTGAATAATTTCGAACCATTTAAAGCATAAACGCTAAGAGTGAAGTTTTGATTGTGAGGCGTCTCAATATAGATCCGATCGGAACTAGGGTTCGGATAAATGCGAACTTCATAATCGCCGATGCTTTGAATAGAGGTAGAGGGGTTTGAGGTAATGATATCCGCTTTTGCTGTATCAGTCTTCCCACAACGGAAGGCGATTAGTTTGACCGTGAAGGTCGAATCTATTTGGGGGAAATCATGGACAGGATTGGCATCAGTGGAAAAACTGCCATCACCGAAGTCCCAATAAAAGGAATCAGTGTAAGCGACATTATGGGTAAAGTTGACTGTATTTCCAGACTGGGCAAAAACAAAGTCTGCTTTAGGGTCATAACGACCTACATTCCAGACGCTGAGGCTATCGAAAGCTACGGCCTTGGCCGCTAACTTGATTTGCTCTGCGGTGGCGGCTGGGAGGTTGCCATTATAAGGGGCTAGACTAGGATCCTTTTGTACAATAAGTGAATAAAATGTACATGCGGCGGCATAGGTGCCGGTTGGACTAGGATGAGAACCATCATTATCATACAGATCGATAGTAGGATGATTGTTACGGATATAATTCCAAACCGCTCCCACCGGCGAAACGTAGGCATCATTCATCTCCCCCATCATTTGGTAGCGGAGGTTTAAGAGACTATCCATGCCTTCATAGGTACAGACCGGTGGCCAAGCCGCACAATTGTTTTGATCACCATTTTCACGTCCCCAGGTCATAAAAAACATGGGGCGAGTACAACTATTATAAGCTCTGATTGAATCACAGATTTCCGCGGCAAAAGGGAAGGTCTGAGTCGTTACTTGATTGGTAGGGAAGGAAGGTTCCTGACTTTGGCCTTGTAATACGACATAATGCCAATTGTCGGCTTTGATTTTGTTGTAAGTGTTTTGATTCGCGGCATGATAAGAAAAGGTCGCTCCTCCTGGAGCTTGTTGATCCGTGATGATAGTATCACCTGTGGACAGCGCCATATCTCTGATCATCTTGGGGAGATCGTTGCGATAGGTATAGCTATTGCCGATAAATAAAACTTTTTGGGTTTGCGCACTCAGGCAAGGCCCCAAGAAAAGGACCCACAGTAGAATTCGATATTTCATAGCAATCTAGTAAGCAGACATACCGCCATCGATACGATGAACGGTTCCAGTAATGTAACGACTACTTTCTTCACAAAGAAATACTGCTAAACGTGCTACTTCTTCTGGCTTACCATAGCGACGGAAAGGAATGCGCTGTTCAAGGAAAGAACGGCCTATTTCGGGCTTGGATGCGGAAATAGATTTTTCTAGATCACGCACCATATCAGTTTCGATTGGACCGGGATTGATGGTGTTAACATTGATATTGTAGCGGGCCCATTCTGCTGCTGCCGACTTGACCAGCCCAATTACCCCATGCTTACTGGCTGAATAGACGCTCGCTTTGGGCGATCCCAGAATCCCTGCCATAGAAGAGGTTACTACGACGGAGCCTCCTTCCGCCTTCATTATGTGAGGAACGGTGGCCTTCATCCCTAGAAAGACCCCTTTGAGATTTACGTCCATGATCTGATCCCAAGCTTCTTCGCTGAGGTCAAGTAATTTGGTGGGGGTGCCTCCTAAGCCGGCATTGGCGAAGAAAATATGAATAGCGCCAAAATGATCAATTGCCGCTTGAGCCATCTTTTCGTTCCCTGCAAGGGTACTCATATCAGCTACCACATAAGCAGTTTTGTCTGCGCCTATTTCTTCTGTAGCAGCTTTTAGTTGGGCCTCATCTAAGTCAACTAATAATACTTTTGCACCCTCAGCTACAAATTGTTTAGCAGCCGCTAGTCCGATGCCCCTCATTGCGCCAGTTACGATGGCGACTTTATCGAGTAATTTCATGTAGTCCTTTATCTATTTCCTTTTGATATACCAATATACTCCGCCTATCAAGGCAATTCCTAACCCAAATCCGATAATGAGAAGTAGTAAATTAGATTGAGGGAGAGGACGCATATCGCCAATGGGTACATAGGCGGCCCAATAAAAGGGATGAGCGGCGATTTGATCACTGGATTTCAGGTATTCGAGTTTAGCGTTCCGCAAAGCGGCATCCTTTGACATACCTTTATCAAGCTCTGCATAAAATCGTTGCATAATGTCAGCCGTGGCCGCATCGTTGACTTGCCAGAGAGTAGTCAGCACACTATTGGCGCCGGCATAAGACATCCCCCTTGCGAGACTGACGATTCCTTCTCCTTGTTGTAGCTTACCCAAACCTGTCTCACAAGCGCTGAGAACCACCATTTCGGCTTCGAGACGAAGGTTGAAGAGCTCTGCTAATTCTAAAACACCATCCTCCAAGCTGTCCGCACCCGGGGTGAAATTGATATGAGAGTAAAGCGGATTTTTGTCGTTGACTAAGGCATGACTAGCAATATGAATGATATCATAGGAGGGCGCATTTTGCTTGAACTCTGCTTCACTTGCGTCTGAATCAAAAAAGGTTTGTGACGCGAAGTAGCGCGAAAGTTGATTGACCTCAGATTGATTATGGGCCAAGGGGGCTAGCTGGCGACGAGAAGAGGCATATTGCACCGATTCTAGCTTAGGGAAGGAGGGGGCAAAAGCGAGTACCTTGGTTTGTAGTTTTGGCCGATTTTCGCGCTGCACTTGTTTGAGGTGAAGCGTTCCTGAATAGGCGTAACTGAGCTGATGATCGAGTAGGAGGTAAGACCAGTTTTTGAAGCCCTCTTTGTTTTGAGGCGCTTCGCGCAACAATAAGTCAAAAGGAACATAACCCAGAATTCCATCAGGAATAATGACCAACTCTAAAGGCAAATCTCCCAATGGTTCGATAAGTTGAGCGTACAGTTGATGAGAAAGTTGAGGCAAAGTCTGCTGCTGTAGCTCATCCGCTTGGATCGCCAAAGTTAGGGCTTCGATTTGCTCGCTGAGGATTTGACTCTCTCCTAGTTCTACCCAATTTGCTTGCTTAGGCTGAATCACAAAGGCGTAGGTCTTGGCTTCTCCTACGAAATAGCTTATCCAAGCCTGCGAGTGATCGCGTAATTGGGCTTGGATATCAGCAATCGCCACGCTATTAGGAGCATATTTCAAATTGAAATAAGAGGGATAATCGTTCTCCAACTGAGAAATAAAAGCATCATAGGTAGCCCTTAGTTCCAAAAGTTCTCCTCGCTTGGCGACTTTTCCTTCATCATCATTGTTATCAAGCTCATAAAGCTCCTTTTCTACCAAGGCTAAATCCAAGCTGATTCGGCGCTCCTTTTTGAGGATTGAATCGGGAATGCCGCCAAATCTCCTCGCTTGGTGATCTCTCAGGGATTCGAAAAGAATCATACTTTTGTTGCGCTCGCTGAGCTGAAAGGCCTGCTCTAACCAATAAGGAGCCTGACTACTTTGGTAATTGGCCCAGGCTAAGGAGATAGCCGCGTCATAGACTGGAAATATCTTTTCATGTAGCAACGCTTTAGCACCATGTGAACGAAAGCTCAAACGCATACTATCAATCAGAGCGACAGCAAGTTGAAGTGATTGCCAAGCAAATTCTGGCTCTTCGCCTTGAGAATTGGCCTCGGCTAGGTAGACTTTGGCGCTGGCTTGGAGATTTTCGAGCAGCGCATCACGCGTATAAGGTGATTTGAGGGGCGGGAGACTAGGATTGTTTTCGATTTCAAAATCATAGCCCAATATTTCTCGCCCCTTTTTCATGGCTGCCTTGGCCTCTGCATACTGAGCATTTTTGCTGTAGGCATTGCCCATTTTCTCATAAATACGGGCATAATCAATATGATAGGTTAAACCAGCGCTTTCAAAACACTGTTTGGCAAGCTCAAAATGAGCAAAGGCTTTATCAAATTCTCCAGTTTCTGTATATAAGGCACCCATGGTTTCATAGGTTGCCCCATTGTCCGGGACTTCACTTTTTTTGCGTCCTAAGGGATTGAGTAGGGAGCGCTCATATTGTGAAATCGCTTCTTTATAGTTCTTTTTTTTATGATTGATTTGCCCTAGCAGGTAATAAGAGTTGCGAAGCACAGGATCGCCAGAGGGGAGAGAGCTAGTCTTTAGCGCCAGACCTTTTTGAATGTAAGCTTGGCTTTCGTCTAGCTTATCTTGCAGGATCGCAATATTGGCTAGATTGGCGTAGATACCAGCAATCACATTGGGATCGCTGACTCCTCCCGCCTGCATTTCATTCAATACCAAGAGTTGGTAGGCTTCGGCCTGCTCATAGTCTCCCCGCTCCGCATGGGCGATTCCCTTGATGATTTTGATATAGAGGTTTTCCGGTACATTTTCGCCTTCCCATGCTTGAGCGGCGCTATCTGCGTAAATAAGGCTCTGACTAAAATCAGATTGATCTATGGCGAGGCGAGCTAACTCAAACCAAAAGCGCCCTAATTCTTTAGCCATGTTACCATAAACACCCTTGAAGTCTGAGAGACCCTTTTGTATCTGTTCTTCGGCTAAGCCATAAGCACCCATACGGTGGTTGAGAATCCCATAGTTCAAATAGGTCATCCCTTCGCCGTCTAGCCTTATCGAGTCTTTTTTGAGTGATTGATAGATTTCCAAGGCCGCATCATAATGCTCAATTGCCTTTTGGGGCATATTACGGGATTTGTACAGATTGCCTAGATTATTGAGGGAGTAAGCCACAATGACATCCTGTTGTCCCAGCACTTGGCGCTGAATATCTAAGGCAGTTTGCATGTATTGTTCAGAGCGCTCAAAGTCGCCAGTACGACGATAGAGCATGCCGAGGCGGCTGTGGGTTTCGGCTACTGCTGAGTCATTTTTCCCGAACATCTCTTCCCTCGCAGCCAAAGCTGCTTTGAGGTATTGCTCCGCAGAGGTCATAGATCGTTTTTCATAATCAATTACCCCTCGCAAAAAGAGGGTGTCTGCGGCCAAACGATCTTGCCAATCAGTAGAGAGAGTTGCTTCAGAAAATAGCTTTTTTAGCGCTAGGAGCGCATTGTCAGGATTGCCTAGGCGGGCAGTTAATAGAGCTTTTTGGTAGTTGGCTTGCTGCTCGGGTGGCAAGGGAGCTTGCTGAGCAAAAACCAACGATAGACTGAGTAAGGAAAAAGTTAGAAACAGGTACGTTCGCATGCGATAGTTTTCAACTTCCAGCCAAAAGGGCGGCTTCCGTGGAAATTAGTATAATCTAAACAAATTAGCCGGCAAAATAAACCCCGGCCTTGGCCGGGGTCATACTTCCCTAAACAACGCATATGAACTAAAACGTTTGCCTTAAAGAGACGAACGGGCGTCAGGAATTACATCCGGCTAGGACATTTTATTTTTCCATTAAACACAAACGCATAGGTAGGTGCGTTTTCCGAAGGAAAACGTAACACATAAAATGAAAAAAAAATAGAAATGAGGCTTTCTAAGGCTTGCTCTGTTTTGGTTTTTTACGCTTTACGCGAACGTACACCTCTTTTTCCACTTCGGCTACCACTTTGCCATCTTCCCCCACCACATTGGCCGAAAACCAGTAGGTGTTTTTTCCCTTCTGGAGAACGTCTTCCCTGATCTCTTCGAGTCGCTCCTTTGAAATTTCAAATACAGCGCTGACCGTTCCCCGACCAGGGGAAACAAAATTAATCTTAGCCGATTTGTCCCAAACGATAAAATCCTGCCCCAGATTGGCCATCACGATAAACATGAAAAAGGGATCACACATCGAGTAAAGAGAGCCGCCAAAATGAGTGCCCACCGCATTGCGATTGTACCAACGCTGTTTCATCACGACTTTGAAGCGTGTAAAGTCATCCGCGACCTCACGCACCTTGATGCCTGCACCCAAATAAGGAGGATACCAGCTTATTCGGCGCAGCAAAAATTGAAATCGATTCATCTAGGCTTGACTAGGAGCGATATTGCTGGGAGCGGCTTCTTCTTTCTCGGTCGTTTCTGGCTCTACGCTTTTGTCATTAAAGGCAAACATGAAGAATACTAATACCACGACAGAGAATACAGCTGGAATCATCCAAATAGGCATCCAGTCATGGGCATTTTCTCCAGTTGCATACATATCAACCACTATTCCAGAGGCATAAGTGCCAATAAACATGCCTACCCCATAGGTAGCAAATGTCATCAGGCCTTGTACGGAGCTACGGAGGTGGGTTGGGGCTTTGTTGTCAGCGTAAATCTGGCCCGTAACAAAGAAAAAGTCATAGCATAGCCCATGCAAAAGTATCCCTAAGTAGAACATCCAAACTGCTGCTCCTGTGTCTCCAAAGGCAAAGAGAACATAGCGCAGCGCCCAGGAAGCCATGCCAATAAGGATCATCTTTTTGACGCCTAGGCGTTTGAAAAAGAAAGGCATCACCAAGAGGAAACCAAATTCAGAAAATTGCCCGAGCGTCATGCGCCCAGCGGCATTTTCAAAACCTACCTCATTGAGGAAGCCATTGGTAAAGCTATAGTAAAAGGATAGTGGGATACAGATCAATACCGATGACACGAATAGCGCTAAGAAGGAACGGTCCTTCAAAAGGCTCAGCGCATCTAGGCCTATTACTTCGCGAACGCTTACCTTTTGTCCTTTGAGCTTAGGAGGAGTATGGGGTAAACTGAAACAGTAAAGTCCCA
Source organism: uncultured Bacteroidia bacterium (assembly GCA_964534295.1). Taxonomy (GTDB): domain Bacteria; phylum Bacteroidota; class Bacteroidia; order J057; family J057; genus JBCAWW01. Next base: position 11,285 of record CAZHOC010000008.1, read on the forward strand.
TCAATAGGGATACCGCAGCCGCGATCTGAAAGGTCAGGGGTTGAGACTCAATGCCCATATTGCCAATAATCAAACCTGCCGCGATCCAGCCACCCGTGCCCCAAGCGCGAACCCAAGGAAACTCTTTGTTATCACCTGGCATTTGGTGGAAAGCTACCGCATTGGTCAAGGCAATTGTCGGCATATAGCAAATTGAATACAGCAAGAGTACGGGATAGAAAACTGCGAAATCTTCTGCGATCGAGGCATAGTACATCAAAGCCGCTCCAATAATGTGTAAAGCAGCAAGTACGCGCTCCGTGGGGAAAAAACGGTCTGCCACCAGTCCTACAAAGAAAGGAGAAATCATGGCTGCAATCGCGCCTGCACCATAGGCAATCCCTACTTCTGTACCCGAAGTTTTGAGGGTTTCAAGCAGATAAGTACTCATCGTAACATACCAAGCGCCCCAAATGAAGTAATTAAAAAACATCATCAAGGAGAGGCGCCCGTAAAGGGCTGGATTCAATTTCATAATAGTAGCTTAGTCAATTCTAACCGAAAATAGCAGATTTCCAGAGATTCTTTAGCTTTAGACTCAAGCTTTTTACGCAAATCAGCATGAAAACCCTCCCCTTAAGCTATCAGCAACTCTGTGAGCGTTCTGCGAAGCAGCCCTATGCCTTCCCGCTCCAATCCAATCGCCTCGCTCAAATCACGGAGCCGCCCCTCCACTATGATCCCAAAGAAATCGAGCGACATGCTGCCAATGTGCATCTCTTGATCCATCCCCAGACTCGCCAATTGGCGCAAGATTTTTTAGCGCTGGGCCGCGAAAAAGGGACTAGGGTTGAGCGAAGCTTGTACAAAGAAATGGATCTCGACTCTTTCCTGCGCAAACTGATCGTCAAACGACCCCTGATGTTTATGACTGAGTCTGATGATTATCTCCTGCGTGATGGAAAAACGCATGGTAGTGGTGGCTTTGAAAGCATCGGTACAGCGCAAGAAAAAGCGCCATTAGTGTTAGCTGAGTACAATTCTTATCGCGAAATGCAGCTTGCGGCGCTACTAGGAGTCTCGGTGCCGACTTACTTCATCAATGAGGGAGATCGCTTTAACCAGGGCCGAGTCTATCCAAAAGGCAGCTTTGAGGAGCAAGGCATATATAGTGCTTTAGTAGGTGCTAGGTTTGAGCGCGCAGGCCTGATGGAATGGCAGCATATGATCATCACCGAGCAGCAAAATACCGCTGCCAATGGCTATGGCCCCAAGGCTGAGGGTGGGGATTGGGCTTTGCCGATTTGGGCTGATTTTTATGGGAGCCGCTGCGCGGAACGCTTATCCTTTCCCGACTATGCCACCGCTAGCAAAGATCAGAGCGGGCAGTTCGTTGCGTTTCCTGCCGAAGATATGTTTGCTAAGCCTTATTACTTTAATCGCTCAGTGTATAAAAGCCGTCTCCGTAGGGTAGTGGAGCCTTTTTTGAGGGACGCCAATGGGCGAGCAAAAGCAGCTAATACCACTGCCTATGTTGTTGCGGTAGGCTTGGGGATTGGGGTTTGGGCCATTGAAAGTATCAAAGACTTACAGGCCTCTTTGCAGGTAGAAGCATATGTAGATGCCTTGGCGGCTAACGATTTTTCCCGCATCTCTGATTTGCGCTTTTCTTGGTTTCCCGAGAGCACGCATCAGCTAGCGGCAAAATTCCGATCTGGCATAAAGGTTTCTTTCGATAAACAAAGCCCGATGATAAAGCTTGAAGGAGAGGATGAGGGCAAGCTATTGGTAGCGAATTATGCATGGGATGGCAACTCCTATCCTGGCAACGAATATTGGCAAGGCTCCCTCTCTGCGTCGGGCGATCCTGCGGCAATGTGCTGCTCAACCCTCGGAGAATTACAAAATCCTGACATCAATCCATTCGTCTGAAAAGGCCCATTTTGCGCTAAAAAGCTAGTATTTTTGTACTTAGGTAAGGCTGATTTGGGGGAACAGCAATTTTTTTTCCCAGATTACGTTACATTTGCTTGTCGTTAATGCACAAAGCAATGAACGCGAAGAAGTATACAGATAAACAAATCATAGAAGCTATCCGTTCGGGTGGTATTCAGTGTGAAGCTATGATGGCCTATTTGTATCCGCGTTATGTCAACCAGATCATTGCTTTTGTGCGAGAACGAGGCGGGACAGAAGCAGAAGCCGAAGACATCTACCAAGATGCAGTCGTCAATCTGCTACTAGCCATTCAAGATGGGCGTTTTGAAGGGCGAAGTGCTGTCTCTACTTACCTTTTTGCGATCAGCAAAAATTTGTGGTACCGTCGTTTTCGTCGCCATAATCTGGAAGATGACTACCGGGCAACACTGCCAGGGGATGAGCAAGATGCTAATACCCCGGAAGTATTGCTCCTAGAGGCAGATCAGCATTCATTGTTGTTTGAGGTCCTTGACCAACTCAAAGACAAATGTCGAGAAGTGTTGGGTCTTTGGAGCCAGAAGTACAATATGAAAGAAATTGCTGAGCGCCTCGGCTATCAAAACGATCAGGTGGTTCGTAATAAGAAGAACCTCTGTTTGAAAGAATTAAAGAACAAGCTCCGGGACCAACCCGCATTGCGCACGGTGTTGCGGGAAATGTTGGAGCAAAGCTAAACGGGCAAATCCATGAACCTGGAAGAACAAATCGACGCATACCTCAATGGGCGACTGAGCGAAGCGGATCGAAGTGCTTTCGAAACACAAATCGCACAAGATCCTCAGTTGGCTGAGGAGGTTGCTTTACAACAAGAGGCGACGCAACTTTTATTGGCGGACCGCCAACGTGCCTTCAAAGCACAACTCAAAGAGGTCGCTGCCAAATCTAAAACAGCGCCTGTCCTAGAGATGAAGGAGGCGCCAGTCGTGAGCCTTTGGCAACAAAACTGGGTCCGCATTGCTGCGGCCGTAGCCTTATTGATTGGCCTAGGCTTTATCCTTTGGCCAAAATCAACAGCGGCATCCTATCCCCAAATGGCAGAGGCTTATTTTGAGCCTTACCCAGATCGTCTACAGATCCGTAGTGCTGATGATGATTCCTTGACGCTAGTGCAAGAAGCCTTGTTGGCCTATAATCAGAAAGATTATGAAACGGTCGTCAATACGCTGGCTGATTTGAAAGAAAATGATCCTCAATATTTGCTAGGCCAGCTCTATCGTGCAAACGCTTATCTCGCCATGAGTCCGCCGCAGCCTACTCCGGCGATCGAAATATTGAAAGGGGTTTATGCCTTAGAGCAAAGCGCTATTTCTGAAATCACGGCTTGGTATTTAGCCTTGGCTTATTTAAAGGCAGATGATGGGCCAAATGCGCAAAAAGTCTTGCAGGGCATAGCTAAAGATGAAGCGAGCGTTTATCGCGAGCGCGCTCAAGAAATCCTCAATGATTGGGGAGAATAAAATGTAAAGGAAAAAGAAAAGGGGGCGGTGTTATTCCTCCCCTTTTTTTATAGAGCGAGTTTTTTTTCTGTAATTCTGCGCAGAACGCTTATCTCTAGCATAATCAGCCATTCCCCATAACCTCTGCGAGTTTGCTTTCCAGCAAGGCGCCTCTCAGATTACGGGCCACAATCCGACCCTCTCTATCAATCAAGACTGTAGCGGGAATCGAACTTACGCCATAGGTTTGGGCTGCTACGCTGCGCCAGCGTCTCAGGTCGCTGACATGCTGCCAAGTAAGACCGTCTTTTTCGATGGCTTGCTCCCAAGCCGTTTTGTTGGCGTCAAGGCTGACGCCAAAGATTTCAAAGCCTTGGTCTTTGTAGGCTTTGTACATGCGCACAACTTTAGGGTTTTCTCTACGGCATGGACCGCACCAGGAAGCCCAAAAATCAATCAAAACTACCTTGCCGCGTAAATCAGATAGGCGAAGGGTGTCCCCTTGAGGCGAAGGCAGCGCAATATCAGGTGCGATTGCCCCCACTGCCATTGCTTTCTCAGACTTGATTTGGCTGGCTAATGTCCTGGCCATATCAGGGTTTTGAGCACCGTACTCCTCGACATAGCGTTCCGCGTAGCGGAGAAAAGCAGAAGTATTGGCTCTCAAAAAACCCTGAGATAAACCTAGCAGCGCCATACGCTGAGTCAAGGTATTGGGGGCGATCTCTGCTAATACTTCTTCACAAAAATTGATCTGCTGGTCAGGCATGAGGCCAACGCGCGCAAGGGTATTGGCGTAACTCTTAAAGGCTTCAAAGACATGAGGGATACGGTCGTAGGCTGGATCAGCGAGGTCAGTAAATTGAAAATATTGCTTCGCAAAATACTCACCCTCAGAGTTAAAACCTTCGCCATGATTTTGATAGCTGATGTAGGTCTGGATGGCAAATACCTTGTGCATGAAAGGATCATAAAGCTCTAGTGAATCGAGCATCTTCAGTTTGATCGCATCAAGCTCTGCCATATCGCTTACTACCTTTTCCAGCATCGTCGGATTTTTGAGGTTTTGACGAAAACGACCTAGTAGCTTCGAAAATGATTGCGTGTGATATTGTTGTTGCTCTTTGAGCTTATAATAAGCGTCTGTCCGAGGCGAATTTTTAAGGGGGGCATTGCGGAAGTTTTGGCACTGACCGTAGACTTCTACTTTGGGATCAGGCCCTAGTACCAAGAGGCGAGTATCGTTTTGTTTACCTCCGCCGATATAGTAGAAGCCCTCTTGAACGTTAGTGAGATCGAAAGCAAAGCTGAGTTTTTGTGCTTCGGTGGGTTGTAAGGCTGTACTTTGGATACTTCTGAGTACGGTCCCTTCGGGAACGAACAGTCGCATTGAGTCCAACTGGCAGTGATCCAATACCCCTTCTACACGAACATCGGGCAAAGCGTTCGGCGCAGCCGTATCCGAAACAGAACCACAATACATGAAGCAAGAGAGGACGAGCATGATGCCCGCAATACTTAAAAATCGCATGTAATAATATCCTTAGTTCAAGCGGGGGTCCACGGGATAGTTGGCAATCACCTTATATTTGGTCCCCATGCTCTGCAAAATCAGTCTCCAAAGATCGGTATAGTCCTCACGGAACACAAATTCCAGATTATCAGGAGCTACGATCCAAGATTTACGTTCTAACTCTTGGTCTAACTGCCCAGGAGCCCAGCCTGAATAGCCTACAAAAAATAAGATGTCTTCCTCGCTAATAAGGCCGCTATTGATTTTGCTTTTGAGCACTTCAAAGCTGCCTCCCCAATAAAGCCCCTCGATCACTTCGCGGCTGTGGGGTAGCATATCTCCTAATCTGTGTACGTAATGAAGGGTGCTTTGCTCGACGGGACCACCCATAAACACAGGGGCGTCCACCATACTAAAATCGTCCACGATCTCATCTATGCCCACCTTGACCATGCGATTCATGACAAAACCCAAACTACCCGTTTCGCCATGCTCGACTAGCAAGACTACCGTCCGTTGAAAGTTTTGGTCGTACATGAAGGGCTCTGAAATCAGAAAGCGCCCTGCGGCAGGTTTGAAAGCACTGGTCAGCATAAATTAGAACGATTTTGAGGCTGTTATTCATTTAGATGAACTCAGCTTCCAAAAGATACAATTATCCCCTTATTTATGCGATAAAAAATTGAATAAATAGTGAAGAATTTCGAATGTCGAACCGCAAAGTTCGAGCCTGGAAGGCAGTCAACTCAGATCCCCCAAGCGCCCCTCTTCACCTTCAAAATTCAGCATTCTACATTCAATATTCGTCATTCCCTACTCTCCTTTCAGGAGTCTCAGCATCACGCCATTGGTCCAGCCAAAGCCGTCTTGAGTGGGATATTCGCCTCCACCGCCGGTGAGATCCATGTCGATGACGTTGTACTTTTCGAGCATGCGACCGGTATTACGGAAGGTTCTGGTATTGACGGCAATCCAACGATCAGTGATTTCTTGAGCGAGCTCATCATGCCCATAATGGCGGAGTCCTTGGATGGTAATCCATTGCAGCGGGGCCCAACCATTTGGAGAGTCCCATTGCTGGCCGCTACGATTGAGAGTCGATACCACACCGCCAGGCTGGAGAAAATCGTTTTCTATGCGTTGGGCTATTGCATCAGCTTGGGCTTGATCGGCCAAACCAAAATAGAGCGGATACATCATCGCGAGGGAGGGAATACCCGTGGCTTCGTTGGTGCGCCAATCATAATCCACAAAATACTGCGCCTCTGCATCCCAGAGGTATTTGAGCAAAGCCGCTTTGCGACTGGCTGCTTTTTGTTCGTAAAGAGTAGCCTTGGCAGTATGCCCCGCTTGCGTATGAGCCTTGACCAACATTGTCTCTAGATGATAAAGCAAAGCGTTGAGATCGGGAGGGATAATATCAGTAGTGCGGATAGTCGACATGTTTTCGCCATCAGCAAACCAGCGTGTACTAAAATCCCAGCCTGAAGCGGCTGCGGCTCTAATATCTAGATAGACATCTTCAGCTGCCCCTCCTGCTTCCTCGGCTAGTTCTACATCTTCACGATAAGATTCTGGACGAGGCGTTGTGCCCGCATCCCAATAGCGATTAAGAAGCTCTCCATCTCGCATTTGTACGAGATGCTTATAAGCCGGGCGATTAGGGTGAAGCATACCCGTGCCATCCATCCAGAATAGGTATTCCTGCTCCATGGGGTTGAGATACTCTGCGAGAACGCTATCTCCTTCCATCTCGGCCAACAGTGCCACCATCAGAGAAAAGAAAGGCGGCTGCGAACGAGTGAGGTAATAAGTCCGATTACCATTGGGGATAAAGCCCACCTCATTGATGATATGAGCAAAATTATTGACCATGTGGCGTACCATCGGCTGAGCGTTGTCGGAGACTTGCAAGCCTAGCATGGTAAAGTAGCTATCCCAATAATACACCTCTCTAAATCTCCCACCTGGCACGATATAAGGCTCCGGCAGCGAAATCAATGAGCCTCGTGTCAAAGTATCTGGCTGACGCGTCAAGACAGGCCATAGGCGTTCGAGATGGTCGGCCACGGCCATGCTGGTATCAGTGGTAAAATCTGGCTTAAATACTCTTGGTGGGTCAAAATTCTCATTGACGAAGTCCATGAGATCGGCCTCCGTGCTGTCTTGGAGTATTACAAAGCGCATGTAGGCTTCTTGTATCTCCTTTGGAGAACGCTTAGGTATATAGTCAACAAAGGTTTTAGAATCTGGGAAAATCCCCGCCATTTGTACTGCATCAAAAAGTACGGGATACAGCTCTTGTGGACCTTGACGTTTTGAGCTTAAGGTGGTATCAGTGGGTTTACAGCCCACCAAGCCTATTGCAATCATTAAAGCGGGTAGAAAAAATCTGCGTAGCATAGAGAAGTCGTTTTCTCGAAATTACAGAGAAAATTGACTAGTCTAAAAAATGAAATTTTTTCAGGCTGCTTAGATGGGTACTACTCTACAAAAGTTCAATTATAATGCCAAGCGTTCCGCGCAGCGGTGAAATAAAAAAGAAAAGTCTGAGAGTAGAAATGATGCTGATTTTGCTCTACTACGGCCTAGAACGCTTCCTCCCATCATACCTTATTGAGCCAAAATTTGTTGGAGTTGATCCCGTGCTTCGCTAGGGGCGGTATAGGTCAGTACTACGGCAAGCTTTTCATAAAAACCGGCTTTTGCCTCCTCAAATCCCTTTGGGTAGCGACGCTTGAGCTGCTGGACTGTTTGTAAAGCAATCTTAAAACGCTCTGCTTCGATACAATGATTGACGTAGCCCACGAGCTGTTTTTCATCGTGCTTTTCGAGATAGCAAGCAGGTAAACTTTCGATGGGATTGCCTTTGAGGATCGAATTGCCCGTATCGCTAAAATCCATGGTATAGTCTGGGTATTCAAAATCATGCAAATCTAGCGCAACTCTAAGACCCGAGATTTGACAAAGAGACTGCGGCACAGTGGTTAATTGGTTGCTTTCTAGCCCAATGTCTTTTAAGCTCTTCAATTGCCCCATGCTAGTGGGCAGACTTGATAGTTGATTTTCTCTGAGGTAAAGCCCTTCTAGGGACTCCAACTGACCAATACTAACTGGTAGTGTTTCTAACTGATTGCGGTTGAGGTTGAGGTACTGAAGCTTGCTTAAATGGGTAAAGCCATCGTCTAAAGTCTTGATTTTATTCCCTTCAAGATTGACAGAACGTAATTTCTCTAGCCGAAAAAAGCTTGCGGGCAAGCTCTCGATTTGATTGCCAATGAGAAATAGTGTTTCTAACTGCCTTAGCTTGCCAAAGTCCTCTGGCAGTAATTGGAGCACGTTCTTACTGAGAAAGAGTTTGTCCAAATTACTTAGTTGGAGGATGGCCTCAGGCAAAATGCTGAGTTGATTATCAGTTAAATAGAGCGCTTCCAACTGCTGCAGTTCAGCCATGCTTGAGGGCAGCTCGGTCAAGGCATTGACGTTTGCGCTCAGGATCCTTAATTGTTTCAGTTGCCCAAAATTGCTTGGTAGGTACTCGATCCCATTATCATCTAGAAATAACTCCTCTAGGCGACTAAGACGACCAATGCTTTCCGGCAGACGGCTTAACTGATTGTAGGAAAGCACGAGTTTTTGGAGACGTACTAATTTGCCAAGCCCCTCTGGCAACGTCTGTATAAGGTTATGACTCAAGACTAAACGCTCCAATTGCGCTAGTTGCCCTATGCTTTCAGGCAGGCTACTGAGCTGATTGATGAGTAGGTTTAGAGAACGTAACTGCTTCAACTCTCCGATACTTTCAGGCAGGCTACTGAGCTTATTGTTGCTGAGATTTAAGTCCCTCAAATTTCCGAGTTGGGTGAGGCTTGCGGGGAAGGCACTCAATTGGTTTTTTTCTAGATTCAGTGTCTCTAGTTTTTGCAGTCTGTCAACACTAGCAGGTAAAGCAGTTAGCTGATTGTCTTTGAGGAGGAGGGTCTCTAGTTCCTCAAGTTGCCCTATTTCCGGCGGTAAGCTGCTGATTGCTTGATGGCTCAGATCCAGATATTTGAGATTCACCAATTGGGTGACCACCGAGGGAAAAGCCTGGAGTTTGGGTTTGGGCTTGCTATCGGGAGCGTCATAGATTGTTTTTTTGACCGCTAAGAGCAGTATTTGTAGTTCCTTAAATTGGGCTAGACTATCTGGTAAGCTGGCCAATGGATTGGCTTGGAGGTCCAAAGCCTTTGTCTCGGGGCCGAGTTCTGATAAGCGTTCCGCAAGGCGGTAGCGTTGCCCCAAGGTATCCAATAGATATTTTTTACCCTTAAAGCTGACCCGAGCAAAACCATCCTCTAAGGAAAAAGGAGTCGCTTCTTCATACTCAAAAGGGATGACCGTTTTGCCTTTGCGATTGATGTACCCATAGCGGTAAAGCGGGGCATTATATTTCTCGGCCACATTTTTGACGGTAAGCCCGAATCTATCCTCAAAAAAATACAATTGATCAAGGACTCGATTGGCCACATTGAGGGAGGAATCCGCCTTCTTTCTGGCGGCAAGGGCCAATACTTTCCCCTGTTCCGTATTTATTCTGGCCTGCTGCGCAGAACGCTTTTCTCCTTCAATCTGTTGGAAGGCTTTTTTGACCAGGCGATTGACCTGCTCCTTTTTGGCAGGACAGATGTCCCTAGCATCTAGTAAACGATTGATGGCCCGCTCATAGCTACGATTGGCGAGGTCGCGTTCCGCGAGGCGGATGACCTCAGTAGCATCCTCGCAATTACTTTGAGCCAAGCTCTGCATCGGCAGGCAAGCCAACAGGAGACCGACCATAAAGGCCCAGGGCTTAGAAGCTATATTGTAGACGGTTGTTGTCATTCCTCAAGCAGTTTTTCGATCTCTGTTAGCGTCGGGTTTGGCCTAAGTTCCAGCTGCTGGATATGCTCTTGAAAATTATCTTTAATGGTCTCAAAATGATAAGGAAACTGAATTTGAAACTGTTTTAAGCATTGTAAGGCCA
>CAZHOC010000009.1:0-9486 GCA_964534295.1 uncultured Bacteroidia bacterium
GCGATACTTCCATCGTAACCCCTACAGGTTTGACTGGAGGATTGGACTCCATGGTCAACGGCCTCTGCAATGGCGCGGGTACAGGAGCGGTATATGCGTTCGCCCAAGGCGGATCAGTTCCCTACACCTACAGCCTCGATGGGGTCAATTTTCAAGCAAATGGCAGCTTCACAGGCCTGCCTGCAGGACCTGATACAATCACCGTTCGAGACGATAATGCCTGTATTTTCCGGATTCCATTTGTGCTAAGTGAGCCGCCCGCGCTGCAAGTACAAGTCCTACAAAATAATGGCGTCCTCTGCTTTGGTGATAGCACCGCAACCCTAGTGCTAGGGGCTACCGGTGGAACAGGGACTTATCAATATCAAATCAATGGCCAAGGCTATCAAAGCAGTGGCACCTTCAACCAACTCCCCGCGGGCAATTATACGGTGGAAGTCCAAGACCAAAATCTATGTGTTAGTAGTATAAATATAAGTGTAACCGAGCCCCCATTACTGAGCTTGAGCATTGGTTTGCGCCGGGATGTAGCTTGCTTTGGCGGAAGTAGTGGGGCTTTTTCTGTGGCACCCACAGGAGGAGTTGGTCCTTATGCCTTCTCGCTCAATGGCGGGCCCTTTACCACCCAAGACACATTTACCAATTTATCGGCTGGTTTTTATTACGTTTTCGTAGAAGATGCCAATAACTGTCAGGATAGTCTATCAATAACCATCCTCGAACCCACGGCTCTTACGGCTAGTATCGACCAACAAAAGGATGTCACCTGCTTTGGAGAAAGTAACGGCTGGGTCAGGGTATCGCCACAGGGTGGAACGCCGGGCTATCAATACAGCCTCGATGGCATCACTTACCAAGCCAATAATCAACTCAATGCTTTAGCAGCGGGGAACTATACGATTCGCATTCAGGATGATAGCGCCTGTGTCTTTAACCTTCCCGTTCAGATCAATCAACCTACTCAGTTAGGTGCCAGCATATTGGTGCAAAAAGATGTGGATTGCTTTGGCAATAGCACGGGAGCTGTTACGCTAAGTGGCACGGGCGGAGTCAGTCCCTATCTATATGGATTTGACGGCACGGCCTTACAGTCTGGCAATAATTTTTCCGGCCTGGCCGCTGGTAGCTATCAAGTCGTGATCCAAGACGATAGCCTCTGTTTAGATACTAGCAGCGTCCTCATCATCGAGCCCAATCTCTTGACCTTAGGCGTAGATACCGTAATCGATGTGGCTTGCTTTGGCGAAAGCACAGGCAGTGTCCAATTGCTGGCGGCAGGAGGTAGCGGCGCTTATCAATACAACTTGAGCAATGGTGCGACCTCCAATACCCCTCAGTTTGGCAATCTCCCTGCGGGGAACTATAGCGCCACGGTAATGGACGACAGCAGTTGTGTGGCCACGGTCAACTTTGTGGTCAACGAGCCGCCTCTCTTAGTAGGCAGTATCGCCTACCAAGAAAATGTAGACTGCCATGGCAATGCTACGGGAGATGTGGGTATACTCGCCTCCGGCGGAACGCCACCTTATCAATATGCTATCAATGGCGGAGCCTTTAGTACTGACAGCAGTTTTACCGGCTTGATAGCAGGAGCTTATGTAGTAGAAACTCAAGATCAGTTGGGATGCTCTTTCTTGGTCAATGTTACGATCACGGAGCCCGATCCACTGATACCTAGTATCAATGCTTTGCTCAATATCGATTGCTTTGGCAATGCGACAGGTGAAGCGGATATTATCGCCTCCGGCGGAACGCCGCCTTATGCATTTAGTATTGATAGCCTCAACTTCCAGACGAGTGGGATCTTTAGTGGTTTACCCGCTGGCTCCCATAGCGTTTGGGTGCGAGATGATAGCAGTTGTATCACGCGCATTGATTTCCAATTGACGCAGCCCGACACTTTGGTGATGAGCCTAGATAGCCTCGTCAATGTTGATTGTAATGGCAATAGCACGGCTTATATAGAAGCTTCTGCGCTAGGTGGTACAATCCCTTATCAGTATAGTCTCGATGGAAGCGTTCTGCAAAGCGGTGGTCGCTTTGAAAATCTCAGCGCCGGCAGCTACGAACTCGTGGTCATTGACGCCCAAGGCTGTAGCGATACTATGCAGATTACGATTACTGAGCCTGACGTACTCAGTCTGACCACTAGCCGCACTGATGTCATTTGCCACAGCGAAGCCACAGGCACGGCGACAGTCGTTCCGCAAGGCGGTACTCCTCCCTACCAAATCAACTGGGACGATGGACAAGACAGCCTTACTGCCATCAATCTGATCGCGGGCGTATACCAAGTCAATGTTAGCGACAGCCAAGGCTGTGAGGCACAAGCGTTCCAAGCAGTGGGTGAACCTGACACTCTCGTGCTGAGCCTCGTGCAAAAAGAAGATGCCTTTTGTAGCTGGGACAATGGCTCAGCTACGATCGCAGCTAGCGGTGGAATCACTTCGGTCTATCAATACGCATGGAATACTAATCCGGCGCAGTTTCAGCCTGCGATTACAGACATCGGTACGGGCACTTATTTGGCGCAGGTTACGGATCAAAATGGTTGTACAGATACTTTGAGTGTCTTTATTGGGGATACGCCACCGGCTACGCCAGACTTTATTACGATCCCTGATTTGGCGGATTCCATCTTGCTTTCCGAAGCCAATATTCAGTTCAATAATCTCACTACTGGCGGTGTCAGCTACGAATGGGAGTTTGGCGATGGCAATGCCTCTGTCTTGGAAGACCCGACCCACACTTATGTCGAAAACGGTCTCTACAAGATCAAATTGACGGCTTACAACGAATTTTTTGTCTGCCCGACGAGTATCGAAAAAGAAATTCGCATTATCCCCGATGGCATCGTCTATATCCCAACGGCCTTTTCGCCTAATGGGGACGGCAGCAATGATGACTTCCTCGTCAAGGGCGAAGGCATCGTCTCGCTCTCGGTGGTGATTTACAATCGGTGGGGCAGGCAAGTGGGTCGTCTCGACAGTCCAAGTGATCGTTGGAACGGACGCTTAGCCGATGGCTCAGCAGCACCAGAAGGCGTTTATACCTTCGTCGCTCAGGCTGTCTTTAACTCTGGCAAAATCCTTAAGCGCGGTGGTACAGTAACCTTGATCCGCTAAGCTTAAGCTCTAATCATATTTTTATGGACACACTTTATTCTATCATGCGACTAAGTCTCTTGAGTTTGCTCTTGGGCCTGAGTCCGATCCTGGCACAAGCCCAGACCAATGATGATCTCTGTAACGCTCAAATGCTAGTGCTTAATGCGACTTGTGGGGGCGGCACAAACGGAGATAATACGGGTGCTACGGCTCAAGCCAACGAACCCATCCCGAGCTGTTTGACAGGCGGAGGCACAGTCAATTCTGTCTGGTTTAGTTTCACCGGCGATAGTACAGGCTCGGTCAATATCACCATGCCATTTGCGGCGGGAAGTTTGTTTTTTCCGGGCATGGCCGTCTATCAGTTACCAGGGAATGCGCCCTGTACCGACCTTAGCAATTTGGTTGAGTTAGACTGCGCCGTTTCAGGCTCTTTTCCGGGAGCACTCACGATCACGGGCTTTCCGGCCATGGAAGACACAGTCTATTATGTGCAGGTCTTTGGCGTTGGGCCTTTTGGCAATGAAGGTACTTTTTGTATCGAAGTCAGTACGCCTCAGCCACCTCCGGTGAACGATGATATCTGTGATGCTACCGCTTTGTTTGTAGGAGATTCTTGTAGCACGGCTGCGCCGAACGGCACCTCTATTGGCGCAACTATTGAAACCAACGAACCAGTCCCCAGCTGTGGTTTTGGGGCGGCTCCCAGTGTTTGGTATAAGCATACTAGCCTTAGCAGTAATAGCACCGTCATCAATTTGGATGATTTGGGCATTGGTGGCGGTACCATCGCCGTATTTGAGCCAGCCGCAGGCGACAGCTGTAACAATATTCAGACCCTGACTGAAATCGCTTGTCAAGGCTTTTTTGGCAGCGGAAACTTGGTCTTTCCTTCAGACTCGAATGCCACTTATTACATTCAGGTTTCTAGCGATCCTTTCTTTGGGGGGGCGGGTCCCTTTTGTATTACCCTCACGGAAGTAGCGCCACTAAGCAATGATCAGCCTTGTGAGGCTTCGATTGTGCCAGTCGACGGCACTCCTTATACCTTCTCCAATGTTGGCGCGACAGTTGATCCGGGCGAAAATAACCTCATACCCATTGACACTTGGGTCGAAAACAATGTGGATGCGTCGGTCTGGTTGAAGTTTGCTGTGCCTAGCACAGGTGGCTTCAATGTAGATCTTTGCCAGACCGGTACGAACTTCGATACTCAAGTCGCTCTCTTTAGTGTAGGGGATTGCAACAACTATAATAGTTTCACTTTTGTCGGTGGCGATGATGATGGAGATGGCTTCTGTACTTTGGGCAATCAGTTTTCCTCCACTTTTGAGACTTGTTATCCAGCGGGGGATACACTTTATATTTTGGTGGATGGCTTTCAAGGAGAAGTCGGCTTATTTGAAGTAGCCATTACTCCGATTACGCCTCAGCCCGTTACGGCTAGCCTCAGTGCCTCGCCACCAGATTGCCCCGGTGCTAGCACCGGACGAGTCAATCTCACTCCAAGCGGAGGCTTAGGTAGCTTGAGCGTACTCTGGAGTACGGGCGATACTACCCAAAATCTTGAAAACGTAGCACCTGGAACTTATAGCGTCACGATCACTGATAATTGTAGCAGCTTTAGCGATACGATTGTAATTGGCCCTGCGGCCCCATTGATCGTCAATGCGGGCATGGATCAAACCTTCTGTCCGGGGGACACGATCTTCTTGGGCGGAGCGCCGACAGCGGTAGGCGGTAAGATCTTTGGTGGCGCCAGCAAAGGCTTCGGCCATCTACAAGGCGGCAATGGCGCCGATGTCTTTTCCAATTCGCTTACCAATCCAAATCAAGCTAATACCGTTGCACCGCTTTTGGGCAATCTCAATGGGGCTGATTTCACACCTAATGGCTTATTGGTCATAAATAATGGCTCTGAGAATTTGATCCGCATCGATACGGTAAGTGGCAATAGCACTACCATCGGTCCGATGGTCGCGCTCAATGGTTACGATTGGTCAGGCCTCGCCTACAATCCCCAAAATGATACGCTCTATGGCGTCAGCACCAATGGTCTAAACGGTCGCCTGCATTATGTAGACCCAAATTCTGGGAGCTTTACTAATGGCCCTTTCTTGACGGTTTCACAGCCACTTTGGTTGGCGATTGCTTCCGATGGATCGGCTTATACTTTGGATGCGGTTACCGATTCGATCTTCTCAGTGGACTTGAGCAGCGGAGAGACTATTGGCTTAGCTGCTTCTGGCGCTAACTATACGCCCAATGTAGGGCTCGATGGAGATGTTTGGGATGCTGATGGTAAGGTGTATTTCTTTACGGAGGTAGATCCAGCAGGCTTTCAGGCGGCAGATTTACTTCAGTTTGATCCTGCAACAAATGCGGTGAGCACGATTGGTACTCTAGGGGTACAAGGATCGCCTAGAGCTTGGGCTATTGCCTCAGAAAATACAGATGCTTATATCTACGATTGGAAATCGGCCAATAACCTCAATGATCCAGCAATCGCAAATCCTTACTCGCTAAGCACGGAAGCGACTTCATTTGTAGTTTCTGTAGAGGATGCTTGTGGTACCATTGTAAATGATACTATTGCTCTAAATACTGCCTTCGAAATTGACATAGTAGATGGTACAGGTGGTGGCACCAGCGGCAATGGTCAAGCTACGGTCAATGTAATAGGAGGTACAGCACCTGTCCAGATACTTTGGAGTACGGGGGATACGACAGCAACGCTTAGCGCGCCTTCTTCTGGGGTTTATGGCGTGAGTGTAACGGATGCGAGTGGTTGTACTCAAACTGATTCGGTAGAGATTTGGACCACAGCGATAGATCCGTTCGGCGCAGCCGGCATCAATGAACTTAGTCTCTACCCCAATCCGGCAAAAAGCAAATTCGTAGTGAATTTATCATTGGATCAAGCGCAAGCTTATCGCCTAGCCTTGCTCAATACCCGTGGGCAAGTGGTATGGCAGAGAGCTTATGGCGCTAGCCAAAGGGCTCAAAACGAAATTGATGTTTCCTCTTTGCCTAGTGGCTTGTATATGATGCAGTTACAAACTGAAAAAGGTACATCTTCTAAACGGATTTTGATCAAGCATTGATAAAAAATGTAGCGCCACAACATTTTGTGGCGCTACAGATCAAATTTTTGGTAATAATCGTTCCGCGAAGCGAAAGAATAAGTTTTTGTAAAGTGTTGTAGTAAATCGGCGTCATCGTAATTATACGGTGGCGCCTCTTTTTATTGGATTTCTACGCCACCAATCTCATGAAAGAAGAAAGACCATTTATCCGCCTGCTCATCCAATATTTTGGAAGTTGGCTTACCCGCACCGTGGCCTGCATCTACTTCAATACGAATCAGCACTGGATTGTCGCCCGCATGTTTTTCTTGTAAGGTCGCAGCATACTTAAAGCTATGGGCCGGTACCACACGGTCATCATGATCACCGGTCGTCACCATGATAGAAGGATAGGTTGTTCCCTCCTTGAGATTGTGGATTGGGGAGTAGCTGAGAAGGTTTTGGAAGGTCGCCTCATCTTGATCGCTACTACCATACTCTGAGGCCCAAGCCCAGCCGATGGTAAATTTATGATAGCGGAGCATGTCCATTACCCCTACAGCGGGGAACGCCACCTTGTATAGCTCTGGACGCTGATTGGCTACGGCACCTACTAGCAAGCCCCCATTTGAGCCACCGGCTATCGCCAAATGCTCAGAGGAGGTATAGTTTTCTTCGATGAGGTATTCGGCCGCAGCAATGAAGTCGTCAAACACATTTTGCTTGTTGAAGAGCATTCCGCCCTCATGCCAAGCTTGACCGTATTCGCCACCACCACGCAAATTAGGCTGAGCAAAGATGCCGCCGTTTTCGAGCAATAGGATACCCAGCGGATTGAAGCTCGGCGTCAAACTGATATTGAACCCACCGTATGCGGTCAAATAAGTTGGACGCTGACCGTCTCTTTGCAAGCCCTTTTTGTAGACCAAAAACATCGGTACCTGTGTCCCGTCCTTGCTGCTAAAGAATACCTGCTCGGTGGTATAATCACTCGGATTGAAATTGAGCTTAGGCTGCGCATGCTGTAAGGATTCACCCGTCTCAATATCATATTGATAAATCGTGGTCGGATAAACGTAGCTAGTGTAGGTGTAGAAGGTCTTAGTGTCTTCCCGCTTCGCGGAACGTATACCTGCACTGCCAAGGCCTGGCAATTCAATCTCTCGCTCTAGCGTACCATCGTACAAATGCTGGTAGATTCGAGTAGTCGCATCCTGCATATAATTGGCAAATAAGCGACCGCCGCCTTTGGAGATACCGTTGAGTACGGCATCCTTTTCGGGAATTAAATCAGTAAGCCCAGCTTTAGGATTATTGGTCGGAATCGTCGCTAGGCGATAACGAGGTGCATCCTTATTGGTCCGCACAAAAAACTTGCCGTCCCAATGATCGACGATAAAGTATTGCGCATCAAAACCGGTAAATAGCGGCATAAAATCTTCCTCGCTGTCCGCAGGGCGGTACCAAATTTCGTTTTCAGAAGAAGAGCCTTGGCGTTTGTAGAGCAAAACAAATTCTTCATCTTCGGTAACGGCAGCGCTACAAATCATACGCGCGTTTTCGGGATCAGTGAAAACGAGCTTGTCTTCAGACTGAGGCGTACCAAGCTTGTGATAGTAAATCGACTGCGTCTGCAAATCGCCGCTTAGCTCAGTACCTTCGGCTGGTTCTGGGTAGCGAGAGTAATAAAAGCCGTCTTTGTACCACGAGGCGCCTGAGAATTTAAGCCACTTCAGCTCATCATCCAGCGTCTTGCCAGTGGCGACTTCCATCACTTTAAAGGACTGCCAATCAGAGCCCGCTTCAGAGATCGAAATGGCGATGTATTTATCGTCTTTAGACATGCCGGCGATGCCCATGCTCACCGTACCGTCGGTCGAGGCCTTGTTGGGATCGAGGAAAACGGTGGCTTCGCCATCGAGGCCTTGCTTGCGGTAAAGTACCGCCTGATTTTGCAGACCATCGTTTTGATAGAAGAGATAGTAATCCCCCACCTTCATGGGCGCCGAAACCTTGGTGTAATTATAGAGTTCTTCGAGCCGATTACGCACCTTCGGTCTAAAGGAAATTTGACTGATATAGTCTTGGGTAACTTGATTTTGGGCTACAACCCAATCTTCTACTTCAGCGGCCGTATCGACTTCTAGCCAGCGATAGGGATCAGCGACTTCGGTGCCGAAATAGGTATCAGTTTGTTCTACTTTTTTGGTTTCCGGATAGGTCATTAAGGCAGGATTGCTTTCTGAGGTTGTGGTTGGCTTGTTTTGGCAGCTCAGCATGCAAAGCAAAACTAGGAGCGCCAGAGGAGTTAGGTTTTTCATCTGAACAGACTTTAGGCAAAGACTACAATAATAGTGAATTTGTTTGGGAGGATGTTGCTCATGTTTTTCTATTTCTCTTTGCTTAGTCTTTGTCCTTTTGTCATTGCTACAAAAGGACCAAAAAATCTATTCAGCCACGAGTCAGCCCTACAAGCCGACCCATTTCCCGAGTCCCGATTTTCAGGATCGGGAACAAGGCCATCCCCCTTTCCTTCTTCAGAGTCATTTCGACAGAGACCCGAGCAGCGGGACGACGAGAAATCTCCTTGCGTACAAGATGTATTTATAAATTGCCAGATAGGAGATTTCTCGTCGCTGCGCTCGCTCGAAATGAATGTGTGGCAGATTCACGTAGGCCGGATTTTTGCGAAAAAGGGCCAAAAGGAAGATTGACTATTTACGATCCCAATTCAACAATTAGGCCTTAAGGCTGGTTTAGCATGCCCCTTAGTTTGTTACCTTAGTAGCTAAATATTCTATCTATGCGCCCTGAGTGGCTCAATCCTGCTGCATATCCATTCAAAGCCTATTGGTTTCAGGCCTCTGGCAGTCGCCTCCACTACCTCGACGAGGGGAAGGGCAATACCATTGTGATGCTGCATGGCTTGGGCACTTGGTCCTATCTGTTTCGCCATCAGATTAAGGCCTTAATGGCGGACCATCGCTGCTTAGTGCCCGACCTTCCTGGACATGGTTTTTCCAATTCGACTCAGGAGCCCTTGGGCTGGCGGAAAGAATTGGCTTTGCTTGGAGATTGGATTGCCGATACGGTCAAAGGAAATTTCGTTTTACTAGGACATGATAGCGGTGGTTTGTGGGCACAGCATTTAGTGAACCGCTTCGCGGAACGCTTAGACGCACTCATATTGCTCAATAGTTGGGCTTGGCCATTTGCCGAGCAAAAGGCTTTTCGTCGGCTTCGCTTTTGGCACGGCAAATGGCCAAGCCCAACTATTGAGCAATATGAGTGCGTCTAAGCGTTGGGCTTGGCCA
>CAZHOC010000009.1:9496-17414 GCA_964534295.1 uncultured Bacteroidia bacterium
CTCATCAGCCAGCTCAAAAAAGGAACCTTACGCGAAGCGAACGCAGATTATTTCGCCCAGTTTCCCGATTCTAGCAGCCGCGTGGCCTATGCCGATCGCGTAGCCGAGACGATGGCAAACTCTGCCTTTCAGTCGCCACCTAAACTACACGCTTCGCTGCCATGTTTAATCACGGAAGGAGAAAAAGATCCTTTTCGGACGTCCGACTCTCAGCAGCGCTGGCAGGCAAAGTTTCCGCAGGCAACTTACGTTTCGCAGCTCAAAGCCAAACACTATCTCACAGAGCTGCCTGATGAATATTTACTCCCTCATTTAGAGCATTTCTTACAATCCATTTATACGCCCTCATCCAATTCACATGCTTGACGCCATTTTTCGTTGGTGGTTTCGCCTCAAAGGCTGGAAACTGATCCTCCCTATGCCCGATGAAACCTACCATAAGGCAGTAGTCATCGCCTCCCCACACACCACTTGGTGGGACATCCTATATACCCGAGTCGCTTTCATCACGGCGGGTATCCCCATGAAAGTCACCGTGGCTGACAAATACGCTGTCTGGCCCATCAAAAAGGGACTAGAAAAAATGGGCGCTGTCTGGATCGATCGCTCAAAGCCCGCCAAAGATGGTGGTCGCAAAAGCTATGTCGACATCATGGTCGAACTATTTGAGCAGCATGAAAAGATCGCGGTAGTCGTCACGCCTGAGGGCTCTCGCTCTAGGCGCACAAAATGGAAAACAGGCTTTTATCACGTCGCCAAAGGAGCGGGTGTGCCGATTGGACTTGGTTATCTCGATTATGGCAAGAAAGAAGCAGGTATCGCCAAGGTGGTTTATCCAAGTGATGATATGGAAGCTGATTTGCGGGAGATCATGGAGTTTTACGCGCCGATCACGCCTAAGCATCCGAAATACTTTTCGGTGGACGAGCGCTATATTTGATTATCATTTTGTAAAAATGTAGCGACACAAAATTTGTCGAGAAGGGAGGTATTTACGTATGGCATCCAAGGAGATTTCTCGTCGCTGCGCTCGCTCGAAATGATTATTGAAGAGGTTTTGGGTGCGACAAGGCACTGCCTTGTCGCGTACTAGGGATAAACGTTCCGCGCAGCGGTGAAAAAACCAAAGATCCCGGACCTCGCAGACAGTCCGAATTGATGGGTTTAACTTGCCTTACAAAATTCGAAATTGGGCGTTCATCATTCTAAATTCCCTCGTTCCGCCCAGCGGTCCCCCTAATACGACTCTAGCAAAAACTTTTGGCGGCGCTCCTGAACTTGATCTGCTTGAGCGGCAATCACAGTCTCTTGCGTCTGGATCTCTAAAAGCACCCGAGTACATTTATTTTCAAAGTCGAGCAAGATCGCGTACCAATCATCTGCATTAGAAGCGATGTTGAATTGGGCCTCGAAGGTGGTCAAACTATTGACGGAAAAGGCCGCGTCTAATTTAATTTGGAGCTTATTGGCCTCAAGGACGAGTTTGTAAATCAGGTTGCAGGTGGTATCGATCAAATGCAGGACTTGGGCCGGTTTTTCGCGGAGATATAGACTGTCTTGGACCATGACTTCGACCTTTTTGAGGTTGGAGACTACTATCTGAAAGCCTTCGGCTAAGGTTTCGAGAGCAATGGCTTTTTGCTTGAGTTCCGCTTCCTCAGCCACCATGCTCTGGTAAATATCATGGGTCTCCGATGCCAACAAGATTTGGTGCTTGGACTGGAGTAGCTCGGTCAATTGCTCGGATACATCCCCCAAGTATTTGCGCCTACTTTCTAGATTTTTGATCTCCGCCTCGACCTCCGCCATGAGAAAAACCAAGTTCTGGCGTTCGTCGCGGACGACTTCCCACTCCTTTTGCTCTCTTTCTAAGATGAGCTGCTGGATATTGCTCAGGTTTAGCCAAAATCGCCGCCATTTAGATTTGGTCAATGCCTCCACATCGGCCCATTCTTTGGCGACCGCCTCATCTAAATACTTGAGGTTCTCGCGGTGGGAAGCCATATGGTGCCGTAGCGTAGCAATCTGCTTTTCCAACTCCAACTGCTGGTAGGCTTCTTGGCGATAGGGCCTGAGGGCATCGTTGATTTCTGTAAGGCTAAGGCTCATATCAAGAGAGAGTCCAAAGTAATTCGGTGCGGGCTTTTTGATTTTGGTCGCGGAGGCGTAAGAAATGCTTATCTCGTTCCAGACTCGCCTCTTTGAGTTCTTGGCAATAGCGACGGTATTTGGCTACGACCTCGGTTCTTTGGGTGGGCGTTTTGGCTACTTTGAAATGTATAGAAAAGCGAGATACCTCACGAATCGGAAACGAAAGCGGCAGCTGTAGCATCTTCTTGGTGCCTTGCAAATGAAGGCCCAAGGTCTTGAGCTGCGGTTGGGTAATGGAAACGAGGTAGTTATAGAGCTTTTGCTGCGATTGGGTGGCCTGGCCCGGCCGGTGGTGGCCACGAATCTGATTGTACAATTGCTCCAGGCTGCGATAAGCCGGACCCGCAGTATGATAAATCACGATCAGTTTTTCGCGAGCGGTTTTGATCTTGCGATACTCTTTGACGAGCTGATTGTACTTGGGATGCGGCGGTGCTTTGAGCAGTTGAGCCGCTTTGAGATTGAGCAGTTCGTTGAGCGGCACTTCAATATCCTGTACAGCTTGTAATTGGTGCTCGATCTCTTTGCGTTCGTTTTCGACCTTTTCGATTTCCTCCCGCAGTTTTTGCCGTTCATCTCGGGCCGTGCGCCAATCTGCCATTTCCTTGGCTAATTTGGGGTCTTTGGTACGGGTAAGATCTAACCAAAAGTTCCGCCAACCGGGCTTTCTGACGTCCTCTACATCGGCCCATTCTTTGGCGACATGCTCGTCCAACACCTTGAGCGCGTAGCGTAGGGAGCCCAATATCACATCGATATCTTCCAGCTCAGCTTCCCAATCGGTTTTTTGTTCTTTTTCGCGTTGGTAGGGTTTGAGCGCTTCGTTGATTTCGGCAAGGCTAAGCGGCTTGTCCATAGTTAGAGATTCAGCAGGAGATTTTTATGTTTTTCTTGAGCGGCTTTGATATCAGCATTGGCTTCTTCTTCAAATTGTTGGGCTTGAACATGCAATACTTTGACATCGGACAGCATTTTGTGGATCCAAGCGACTATTTCGGATCCCTCAACTTGCTTGGCTCGCTCGGTAAAATGATTAAAATAGCCACCATGAAAAAGTAGTCTTCGGTCGGCATGTTTATGGTAGAGATTGAGACTCTTAGCTACGCTATCCAGTCGTTTTTCTATCGCTTCAAAATTTGAGCCATGTCGGGTAAAAACCATGCCTTTTTTGATCCGTCGGGGGTTAGTTTCAAGTACCCGATGCAAACGAGTCAAATCATAGATGAGTCCTGGTATCGGGATAAGGATATTGCCTAGGCCCATTCTGGCGATTTTTGCCTGCGATATCAAGGTTTCTACTTTGAAGACCGGGTCGTCATACGCTTCGCGGAACGCTTTTCTCTTCATGCGTAGCAGTTCCTCGATAGGCTCATCAATATTGCCCAATTGTGCCCTACGTGCCTTGAGAAACTGTAGTCTTTCCTCTATTTCAGCCAACTGTCCAGCTAATTTTTCGCGTTCGGCAAGGGCGGCCTCCCACTCCAAATACTCCTCTGCCAAGGCATCCTCTTTCTCCCCTTTGAGGGTCTTCCAAAATCGGTAGATACCCGCACTTTCCAGACGATCCACATCTTTGCGCTCACGGGCTACTTGCTCATCCAAATTGACGAGGGTTTGCTCTAGTTTTTCTTTTTTGAGGTTAAAATCAGCGATCAACTCATCCCATTTCATCCGGGCAGCCAGCTCCTCGCTAAAAGGCGCGAGCGCTTCATTGATTTCTTTGATGGAGAGTTTAGCCATTGAGAGGTGGATGTGTACTACAATTTAGTATCCTGAGGGGAGAAATTTGTAATCTGATTCTGTCAGTTGTTTCCTTTCCTCCATTTTCGTATCCTGCTGTATCATTCCAAGCGATACTCACTATGCGGCATACGATACTCTTTTGTCTTTGCTCGTGCTTACCCTTATTGCTCTCCGCGCAATTTCAAACCAATGGTAGTGCGTCCTCGACAGGTAATAATTGCTATATCATCACTCCGGCCCAAAACAGCTCCTCGGGCTCGGTTTGGTATAACAATACCATTGACCTCAATCAGTCATTTGAGCTTTATACGACCATCTTTTTGGGTTGTAATAATGCAGGTGCCGATGGTATGACCTTCAGCTTTCAATCTGTCAGTACCAATGTGGGTTCCGTTGGAGGCGGTATGGGTTATTCTGGTATCACGCCATCGGTCGCCGTTGAGTTTGATACTTACCAAAATGGCAATAATGCGGACCCCGTTTTTGATCATACTGCCATCATCAGCCAGGGAAATGTAAGTCATACTGCCGCGACCAATCTGGCTGGGCCGGTAGGGATTTTACCAAATAATGGCAATGTGGAAGACTGCCAATGGCACGATCTGCACATCAGTTGGAATCCCAATGGCGATACTTTGCGGGTGTATTTTGATTGTAGCTTGCGCTTGACCTATGTAGGGGATATTGTCAACAATGTTTTTAATGGCAATCCCAATGTATTTTGGGGCTTCACCGCTGGAACGGGTGCCTTGAACAATAGCCACCAGTTTTGCTACTCCTATATTTCTTATGGCGCTAACTATACCATTTGTCAGGGAGATTCGGTGCCGCTCAATGTAGGGGGTGGTACTGCCTATAGCTGGAGTCCGGCGGCGGGTTTGAGTGATCCGACGAGTCCTACACCAATGGCTTCGCCAAACGTTACGACCAATTACATCTGTACGATCACGGATAATTGTGGCTTCCAACGCAATGAGACTTTTCAAGTAACGGTCAATGATACTATCGTAGACTTTAGCCTTGGCATTGATACGACCCTTTGCAATGGACAAAGCCTTTTGCTCGATGCCGCACAGCCCAATGTCAATTACCTATGGCAAGACAATACGACCAATCCTACCTTGACCGCTACTAATGCTGGCTGGTATTGGGTCGAGTTGCAAACGGGATGCGATACAGCACGCGACTCGGTAGAGATCTTCAATGAGGCTACGCCTTTGCTCAATTTAGGTCCAGACCAGACTGTCTGTGATGGCGATACCATACCCCTAGATGTCTCCGTAGGTAATGCCAGTAATTATCTCTGGCAAGACGGAACACCCACGCCTACTTATGAAATCACTTCGCCCGGCCTCTATTGGGTCGAGCTTGACAATATTTGCGGCAATGTTCGCGATAGCTTGCAGATAGATTATCTGCCAATTTTCAGTCCGCCAGACTTGGGCGCAGATACTTTGCTCTGCGATAACGCTAACCTCTTGCTGAGCGTCAGCTACCCCAATGCCAACTACCTTTGGTCCGACAATAGCACTACGCCCAATCTACTCGCCAATACTGCGGGAACCTATTGGGTGCAGGTCAGCAATCAATGTAGCAATGTGCGAGACAGTATTGTGATTGCGACGGAGCAAAGTCCGCAGGTCGATCTCGGGCTGGACTCAACCCTTTGTGATGGGCTGACGCTCAACCTAGACGCGACTTGGACTGCGGGCACCTCTTATCGCTGGCAGGATGGTTCTCCGGCCCCGAACTTTGTAATCACCAATCCCGGTACCTATTGGGTAGAACTTGAAAATGCCTGTGGCGAAGCCGCTGATACTTTACAGATCGCTTATCTTTCGCCCCCTCCGGGCTTTAGTCTAGGGCAAGACGATATACTTTGTGAAGGCGATACCCGCGTTCTCGGCACGAGCCTTACGGACTATACTTATCTCTGGTCGGATGCCTCCACGGACAGCAGTTTGACGGTCAGTTCGCCGGGGGGATTGTATTGGCTAGAACTAAACAATCGCTGTGGTAGCAGCCGAGATAGCATCTATTTTAACTATATCGAAGCGCCTAATATTTCCCTGGGACCCGATGAAACCCTTTGTGAAGGGGAGACTCGTACCCTCAATGCCACCTGGCCCGGCGCTACTTATCTCTGGGACAATGGCAGTCAATTGCCGACTCGTACCGTAACTACTTCTGGCATCTACATCGTGCAAGTCAACAATCTTTGCGGGGTCGATCAGGGTATAGTCGCTTACGACTTTTTGCCTACACCTGATGATTTTAGTTTTGGAGGTGATCAGCGACTTTGTCGGGGAGATAGTCTGAGATTGACGCAGGATCAGGGCGAGGCCTTTACTTATCGTTGGCATGACGGCTCCGCCGAACGCTCATTCTTGGTGCAAAGACCGGGTACCTACTCCCTTCGTATCAGTAATGAATGTGGGATAGCCTTCGATGAAATCGACATCAGCTATCTCGCCCCTCCGACCGTTGAGCTCGGCAATGATACGGTCGTCTGTACCGATCGAGCCAAATTCATCACCTTAGATGCCAGTCTCCCTCAAGAAGCGAGTTACGTTTGGCAAGACGGTAGTACGGAATCTTTCTTCCAAGTAGAGCAGCCCGGTGCATATGTTGTCAATATCGAAAATGATTGTGGCGTAGCCGCAGATAGCATTCTGATCGAGCCGACGCGTTGTTTTTGTGCCATTTATGCGCCGACAGCCTTTTCACCTAATGAAGACGGTCTCAACGAGCAGTTTCAGCTTTTTTATGACTGTCAAATAGTGAGTGGGACCTTCCGCGTTTACAATCGCTGGGGGCAAGAAGTCTTTAGCACCCAAAATCCTGATGAAGTTTGGGATGGTACGTACCTGGGCCGAAAGTGTGCCGAAGGCGTTTACGTCTGGGCTTTTGAGTTTGACTATACCGAAGCAGATCGTACCCGCGTCTGGGTGGAGAGAGGTACGGTGAGTTTGATTAGGTAGATATCGGATTGTTTTTATTAAGGTGAAACCATATATTAACGCATCTCGTTAGTAACGTATCGGATTAGTATTTATGATTGAATCTTTTAATTCCAAAGAGACTGAAAAGATTTGGCGGGGTCAGGTATCCAGAAAGCTACCGGGAGACATTCAAAGAATTGCTCGAAGAAAACTCAGAATGCTAAATGCCGCTACTATAATTGAAGACTTAAGGGTACCTCCAGGAAATCGTTTAGAAGCATTAAAAGGAAACCTCAAGGGTTATCATAGTATAAGAATCAACAAGCAATGGCGAATTATCTTTAGATGGGAAGCGGGAAATTGTCATCAAGTAGAGATCGTTGATTATCACTAATATTGAAGCAATGGAATCATTACCAAATATTCATCCAGGCGAAATCCTAAAGGAGGAATTTCTTGAGCCAATGGGGATTACGGCCTATCGACTTTCAAAAGACCTTAATATTCCTCAGACAAGAACCTCAGAAATTATTCATGGCAGGAGAAGAATCACGGCCGATACTGCACTTCGGTTAAGTAAATATTTTGGTACCAGTGCTCAGTTTTGGCTTAACCTCCAAAATGATTACGATTTGGAAGAGGAGGAAAAATCAATCCAAGACGAATTAATTCAAATCGAAAAGCGTAGAAATAAAGTTGCGTAAAAAGGGAGAATTGTTGTTTGCGCATTAGGTCAGTTTTCCAACCTTAATTTTAAGTCTCTTTATTGTTTCGCAAAGTGTTTGAGTCAAGTTTTTCTGCTTCGCAGAACGTTTATGTCTCATGCGGGCGTATGCAATACGTCCCTACATTCGAATAATTGTAGCGGTGAATTGCATACCGCAAATGGAGGTAAGCGTTCCGCGCAGCGGTGAGATGTTTTCTAGGTCCCTCGACTAGCGCTCGGGATGACACAGAAAAAACTCAAGACAACCTAATTGTCATGCTGAGCAAGGCCGAAGCAACTGGAGGGATAAACGTTCCGCGAAGCGGTGAGATGTTTTCTAGGTCCCTCGACTAGCGCTCGGGATGACACAGAAAAA
>CAZHOC010000009.1:17514-20901 GCA_964534295.1 uncultured Bacteroidia bacterium
TCATGCTGAGCAAGGCCGAAGCAACTGGAGGGATAAACGTTCCGCGAAGCGGTGACCAAAACCAGAGATACCGGATATGCTCGTCCCTCGCATTCCGGAATGACGTATTGATTTCCTTCATAATTCGAAATTGGACATTCATTATTCGACATTCCCGCCTCCTATAGAGGGGACAGCGAATGAAATGAGCAGGAGAGATGTATAATCCTACTGAATATCCTCCACCATCTTTTTTTGCTCGGCGCTAGCTTGCTCGATGGCCGTTTCGATGGGTTGTAGTTCTGTTTGGAGAAATTGCATGGCGCCTTCCAGGGTATGCCGAAGTTCCCGGAGTCTATCACGGGCTGTATTGAGGCGACGCTCCCAATAGGGCTCATCAAAGATATTGGCGATGGCTCTTTTAAAAAGAGAAACCTTTTTATAACCAGATTGCTCAACGACAAAATCCCGGTGTAGGGTGAGAAACATTTTCAAGGAATGGGGACAAATCAATCCTAGCCGCTCTTCGGCTTCTCTCACTTCTTTGTAAAACTGCTTGGCGGCGGCTTGGGCTTTGGGCAAGTAACCGAGGATGAGATTAAAAATGCTTTCTACCTTTTCTGGCATCTCTTCCTCTGGATAGCAACTTTCCACTTTGACGCTCATCCGATCGAGAATCTTCTGCAGATGATCGCCAACCCTGATGGCTTCTTGCAGTTCTTTACGATCGATCTTGAGGTTTTCTAGCTTTGCGACTAGGGTAAGATAACTTTCACCTCCTTCGCGTTTTAGAAACTGCTTTTTCAGCTTGACTAGTTTGGCGTATTCTTCTTGGATGGGACCAATGTGCGCAATTTGTTGGTGAATCTGACGCTCTTCCATGTCAATGTCAGAAAGCATGGTCAGCCCTTGATTGCGGTGTTCAAGTACGGTTTCGTACTCATTGACTTCTTTGTCGTAATGGGCTTGTTGCTGCTCATTGGGAGTAAGCAAACGGATCTTATTTCTTCGGTCTAAGCGCTCTACGTCTGCTTTTTCTTCCTCGAGGCGAGTTTCGATAAAGGCCATCCTTTCCTGGATGTATTTGCGCTCTTGGGCCAATTTTTGGAGGCGAGCTTCCAGCTTTTCTAGCTCTCTTTTTTCTTGGATATAGACGGCTAGCTGCTGATTGATCAGAGTGATTTCGTCCATGTGTAGTTTAGGGTTGTGTTGCTGGTCAATTTTACGAAACTGAGACTGGATCGTTATCTTTAGCCATCGACAAATAAGACCCTAGCCCATTTATGAAGCAAAAATCCCTCAACTTATTTCTGAATAACTACCTCGATGGAATGAAGAGGCTTGGGGTAAGTGAGGAGAGTATCCAGCGCATGAGGGATACTTTAAAAATCAAGCGGGTCAAAACCAAAAGTAATTTGCTGATACCTGGAGATATCTGTCAGCACGTTTATCTAATCGCTCATGGAGGCTTTATTTGCCGCTATATCCATGAAGTAAGCGGAGAAGCCAATACCATTAACTTTTATCTCCCCGATTTGCATCCGGTCATGGCTTGTCTGGATAGCTATTTCACCCAGATTCCGACCAATTGTGAACTCAAAGCGGTCACTGACTCAGCAGTGATCGCCCTGCCTAAATTGGTAGTGGATGACCTAAATAAGCAGGATCCATTTTTTGCCAGTTTTTACAAGGATATCGTCATTACGGCCTTAATGGAAGAAAATGAGCTCAAAACCAAATTGATCGCTTACTCCTCTAAGGAAAAATATGATTTCATCTTGGATGAGATGCCCTCTGTGATTCAGGCCGTACCCGCCAAATACATCGCCGAATTTTGTGGGATCTCGCCTGCTTGGCTAAGCAAGCTCAAGAAAAAAGGCTAGGCGCTCCACTTTTTTTGATAAGGCCCAAAAACTTGTATTAGTTCAACTTTTTAGAAAAAGTCCCCCTCTACTTTTGCCATAACTCAAAAAACAGAACAATGGCAAAAGCAACGCTAGGATTTCAAGAAACTGATTTGCAGTCAGAGTATGGTCAATACTACCAAGAACAAATGGCTGCCATCAATGATCATGTAGCCGGCAGCTTACAGCAGGCGCTCCCTTGGGGTACCCTCGCGGATATCGACCAAATGAATCTCTTAGAAAAAGAGGGAGATATGCCAGTAGAAACAGGCTTTTCGATTGCAGAGGATGGCAGTATCGCTGTCGCCGTAAAAACCTTATTGCCCCATAACAGCCCAGCAATGTGGGACTGGTGGTTTGGGTGGCATAGTTCTGAGGATCAGAGATATAAATTATGGCATCCCAAAGCGCACCTCAGCGCCAAATGGGAAGATGGCCGCAACGACAATTGCTACATCGGCCGTACCTCCATCATCGAAGAGTACATCGGCGATACCGTACTGGATGCGGCCATCCAATTCAAATCTCCTTTGGACTTTGGTTTTTCTTTTGATGCAGTCAATCACCCAGAGAAAGCAGTTTATATCTGTGCCCGCATTGGCCATCCTAGTCTACCCGTAGACTATGGGTATTTAGTCCATCAAGTCAGACGTACCGCCGAGGGTGCTGAAATGCGTTCGCGCTTCTGGATGAATGGCAAATATGTAGCGGCTCGCACCGACAATATGATCAATAAGGCAGCGGTGAAAGTCCTACAAAAGTTTAAGTCCTTACCGAAAAATTTCGCCCAAGACTTATTACAACATTGCGCGGAGGAGATGAGCCATCTGGCCAGCATCTTGCCTGAGATTTATCAAAAATTTGCCCAAAACGATGACCTAGCCATTAGCGGAAGGACGATCCACAATGGGGATGAGAACTTTGAGGAAGTAGTGATGGCTACCCTCTTCAGTAAAACGCCTGTCAACCGCAGACCCGCTAGTATCTATGAACCCAAAACGGTTGAAGATATCATCAATGTGGTAAGGCATGCAAAAAAAGTTGGCCGCAGAATTACCATTACCTCAGGTGGTCATAGCTTTAGCGCTAATTTTTTGCGCGATGATTGCCTTCTGATTGATATGAAGCATTTCAATCAGTTTAGTGTCAATATCGAAGAAAAAACCGCCGAGGCAGGGCCTGGGGTAG
Organism: uncultured Bacteroidia bacterium; assembly: GCA_964534295.1. Taxonomy (GTDB): domain Bacteria; phylum Bacteroidota; class Bacteroidia; order J057; family J057; genus JBCAWW01. Next base: position 20,586 of record CAZHOC010000009.1, read on the forward strand.
GAGGTAGTGATTTGATGAAGGCGCTTTACAAAAGCGATTTATTTTTCCCAGCGGGCCATTGTCAAGGCGTATGCTTAGGAGGCTATCTCTTGCAAGGCGGCTATGGTTGAAATGGGCGTAAGCTGGGAATCGCTTGCGAAAGTGTGCGTGGCCTAGATATCGTTACAGCCGATGAAGAGTTGATCTACGCGGATACCCAAACCAATGCAGATATGTTTTGGGCAGCTAGAGGCGCAGGCCCCGGCTTCTTCGGTATCGTAGTGAAGTTTTATCTCAACGTTTACGATCTGCCTAAATACCGAGCTGTCATCACCCA
>CAZHOC010000010.1:0-11025 GCA_964534295.1 uncultured Bacteroidia bacterium
AAGGCGAATCCAAAAGTGTCTACGTAAGAGTGGAGGACATGAGTATCAAGGCTAGTCGCGAGATGGTACAGATCCTCCGCCGAGAACGCAGAGTCAAAGGCGTCAACCTTAGATTTGGCGATAGAGAAAAGGCCTTGCTCCAACACCTCGAGCAAGAGGCAAATATTACCCTTGCAAAAGCCCAAAATTTGCTAAAAACGAATCGGCGCAACACCTCCCAACTGATGATTTTGCTGGTCAGTGCTGGCCTCCTCCGCATCCTCCCATCTGAGAAAGGAGACCGATATAGCTTGGCCGAGGAATCATTCCAATAGTCATACTTTACAAAACGTGTAATACTATTCGGGCGATTAATGCGCCCGTTGGGACATCATCGCAGCAGGGTGGTGTAAGATTTTGCTGGCTGAGGTTACTTTTTTGGTACTTTTGAATTAAGACACTTGGGAAAACGGACCATTTGTAGCTATATTTTTCAGGTTGTGAGCCACTTACATACGCAAACCCTTATTTCAATCGTTCTTTTAACACGTAAGATTCCCTTCACAGCTGTCCCGATTTCTCACTAGTGCTTATGTAAAAGATGTACCGTAAACTACACATTCTTCGCACCCTTTTATTCGCTTCTGTTTGTTTACCTTTTGCCCTCCAAGGGCAGCTACTTCCTCCCTTCCAACCGGAACAGGATTGTATCAATGCACTGACTGTGTGTCAAAGTGTTTTTGTGCAACCAGGTAGCTATCAAGGCGAAGGATTAAACCCCAACGAAATTAATAACATCAACTCCTGCCTTAGCTCAGGAGAACGTAATGATGTATGGTACATCTTCACGGTACAGACGGCAGGTCTGCTTGATATTCGAATCACTCCTTTCAATCTTTTTGATGATTATGATTGGGCCGTTTACAACCTGACCAATCACAATTGTGCCGATATATTTGGTACTCCAGGCATCGAGGTTAGCTGTAATTACTCTGGTACTGCTGGGCTTACGGGTGCATTTCAGCCTGGTCAGCCAAACAGTCAAGGTGGCGGCGGGACTCCTTTTAATGCCCCCATTAATGTGAATGTGGGTGAAACTTATGTATTAAACGTTTCCAACTTTACCGGTTCAGGGACTGGCTACACCTTGGACTTCTCCAATTCTACTGCGGTTATCTTCGATAATGTCCCTCCTGTGATGGACTCTATAGCCGTTGACTGTGGTGCGAGCGTAAGCGTGAGATTCTCAGAAAACGTAGTTTGCCCTACAGTAGACGCTACTGACTTCGTCGTAACAGGACCTGCTGGCAATCATGTAGTAACCGCTACTGCCGGTATCAACTGTGCTGCTGGTGGATCTTTTGAAGATGAGTTTACCTTGACGCTTGCCCCGCCCATTACGGTGCCGGGCATGTACTACATCTCAGTTGTAGACACTATTTTAGACAATTGCGACAATGTCGCCATCTATAATACTGACAGTGTCTTAGTCAGTTTCCCCAATATCAATGCAACGGCGAGTGCGGATTCGGTTTGTGCAGGTGATAGCGTATTGCTCTCCACCCCAGCAACCATCGGTTACACCTATGCCTGGAGCAATGGTACCCCTGCAGCTGCTACCTATGTCAACCCCTTAACTACCACGACTTATACCGTTAGTGCTACTGACGCCATTGGTTGCGTTTACAGTGGCTCGGTTACGGTAAATGTAATCCCTACCCCTACTGGCAACTTTAGTTTTGCCAACCCTTCTGTTTGTGAGGACGATACCATATCAGTGCTTTACACTGGTAGTTCGCTTCCTGTAGCCAACTTCAACTGGAACTTTGGCGGCGCCAATGTGATAAGCGGTAGCGGCTCTGGCCCCTATGTGCTTAGCTGGCCGACTCCAGGCACCCAAACGGTGAGCCTTGACGTCGATCAATACGGCTGTCCAAGCGTTCCTGTAACCCAATCGGTTACCATACATCAAATCCCTACCTCTAGTTTCAACATGCCGGCCCAGACATGTAGCAATGCGCCGACATCAATTTCCTATACCGGAAACGCCTCTCCAACGGCGACCTACACTTGGGATTTTGACGGGGGCATTGTGCTTGCAGGTGCGGGTGCTGGCCCTTATCTAGTCGAATGGGTAGTGCCAGGCCCAAAAAATGTCGGCTTGATCGTTACAGAAAACACTTGTATTTCGGATTATACTGAGCAGCAGTTGATGGTCAACGCCCTGCCAGTCAATAGTATCACTGCGGTTAACGACCAGTGCTTTGATGGCAACAACTTTAGCTTTAGCTATGACGGACCAGCAACTCCCACCCAGTATAGCTGGGACTTTGGCGACGGGAGCTTGATCAATCCGACCCCTACGCCAAGCCATAGTTATAATGTTTTTGGCCCTCAGACGGTAACGCTTCTCATCACTGACGGCAATGGTTGCCAGTCTACGGCTACCCAGAGTTTTGTTATTCATCCTCCGGTGAACGCTGATTTCAACTACAATCAGGTATGTGAAGGACAGAATACGCCTTTCACAGACTTGAGCAGCATTCACAATAGTGGCGCCATTACAGGCTGGAGTTGGACGTTCGGCGATGGAGCCGGAGACAATACCGCAGGCCCATCACATCAGTATCCACAGCAGGGCACTTACACAGTGAAACTGATCGCTACCTCTGATCAAGGATGTTTGGATAGCGTTACGAAGCTGATAGAAGTTTACGACCAACCCATCGCAGACTTTAGCTTTGAAGATAAATGTCAGGGATATGAAGTGCCATTTGTCAACCTTAGCCAGTTTGACGATCCATCTTTGACTTATACTTGGCTATTTGGTGATGGCAATAATACCAACCAAACCAACCCCAAGCACCTATACAACGGCTATGGAGACTTCAACGTCAGCATGACTTTGACGAATGCGGATGGTTGTAGTGATACTCACACCGAATTGGTACAGGTGCATGCACTACCGGTTCCTCAGCCTACTTTTGACGAAACTTGCCAATATACCTTCACCGAATTGACGGATAATAGTTTCGTACCAGGCGGAGGCAGTATTGTCAAATACGTTTGGAAGACGACTGAAAATCGTGCCTATGTAGGTAAGGGGCCAACACCAAGATTTAGTGTAGCGGGAGTTTACCCGATCAATCTTATCTTAAAAAGCGATCAGGGCTGTATTGACTCGCTAGAAACTGATTTAACAGTATTTCCAGTTCCTCGGACCGATTTTCAATCTATCCCTGCTTGTTTAGGAGAAGAGATCAAATTAGGTTCGACCACTACGATCGTCGACAGTATTGCCCAAGATTATGTGGTCGATTGGCAATGGGATTTTGGAGATGGCCAAAGCTTTTCTGGTGCCCCTAATACCAGCCATACATATGCACAAGCGGGAACCTATAACGTAAGTTTGACGGCCATTTCTGATAAGGGATGTGAACGAACCAAGACGGAGGAAGTAATCACCCATCCTTTGGCCACTGTCCCAGAATTACAACCTGATACAGTTTGTTTTGGTGAAGCCGCTATCCTCTGGGCTTTACCGACCAGCGAAGGGGCTCGAATAGAGTGGTATGATAGCCCGAGCGGAGGTTCTGCTTTTCATAACGAGAGCGCTTACCTCATACCGACGGTACCTTTTGGTCAGACCTATTATGTCCAAGCCATCTCGCCTTTTGGCTGTGAAAGTCCACGTGTGCCGATTAGTACCAATTTATACTCTCCTGGCCTCAGCAAAATTGTCGCTAGCAGCAAGGAAGTGGAGTTACCTAATTCAAGCATCCAATTTGACTTAGAAGGCACCCTAGAAGTAGTAAGTACGGAATGGATGTTTGGAGATGGGGGCAGCAGTACTGAGCTCTCACCCGTCTACACTTATGAGCTTCCGGGTCGTTACGAAGTTTCAGCCAAAGTCATCACAGTAGAAGGATGCGAACGCATTTTGAAAGAGACCATAGAAGTAAAAGCACCCGTTGCGATTTATATTCCCTCTGCCTTTACTCCAAACGGTGATGGCAGAAATGATGAGTTCTTTTTAGGTAGCCATTTATTCCAACAAGTCCAGTTCGAGGTCTACAATCGTTGGGGGGCTTTGGTCTACTCAGCTGCCCAACCAGATTTTCGTTGGAATGGCCAAGACACTAAGGGGCAAATGATCCCGGAAGGTGTATATGTATATAAGCTACAAGGTCAAGACATTCTTGGCAAACTACACACGCGAAGCGGAACTATAACAGTTATCAAGTAACCATCTTTAGGCAAAACATTTGATGAGAAAACTACTATTACTTTTACTACTACTCGCGAGTAGTACGATAGGCCTGCGTGCACAGTTAACTGTAGCAGACACTTTGCCCAAATTCGAACTCCTACAAACTTTATTTGGCGGTGGAGTCGTGGTTAGTAATCTACAGACCATCTGTGATACCACCTTAGCCATGTGGGAGTTTGATGCGACAAACTCTAATCTAGGTCTTTCGCGTGGGGTATTAATCTCATCAGGTGAGGCTCAGGATGCGGTCCCCAATGGAGCACCAGCTTGTACCAATTTGGCATCAACTAATGTGGGTACGGCTTCTTACCCACCGCTCAATGCCTTGGTACCCAATATTCCGCAAAACTTTGATGCCTGTGTGATTTCCTTTGACATCACGCCTTATTGTGATACCATCGGAATTAAATATGTGTTTGCTTCTGAGGAGTACTCAGACTATGTCAATGCGGGCGTAAACGATGTTTTCGCCTTTTTCATTTCCGGTCCTGGTTTTGGACCAGCCCCTGGGCAAAACATCGCCTTGATACCCGGTACGACACTACCTGTAACCATTGACAACGTCAATAATGGAGCGGTCGCCGGCGCATGTAATGTTCCAAATGGTCCATGTACAAACTGTGCCTTTTTTGTAGACAATACGACGGGCGCGACCGTAGGCTATGACGGATTTACTACCCCTCTACTGGCTCAGGCGATCGTAACGCCCTGTGAGACATATACCATTACCTTGGCGATCCAGGACTGCGGGGACCAGATATTTGACTCGGGAGTATTTCTTGAAGCCGGCGGTATTGGTTGTACTTCTACCGTATTGGCTTTGCAGGCTACTAATAACACTGCCCTAGGTTCCAATATTGCCGTGGAGGATTGTGTGGATGGCGCCTTTACTTTTGCTATTCCAGCTCCGCTGAACGATACGGTCGTTTTTCATTACAATATCGGAGGAACCGCCACTCCGGGCGTGGATTATACGGGTCTTCCCGACTCGATCATCATGCCTCCGGGTCAAAACTTCATTACGGTTCCCGTAACCATTTTCAACGATAATATCTTAGAAGGAACTGAAACGATCGAAATCATCTATGTAGACTCTGCACTTTGTGCCACTTCGATCTATACTGATACTGCGGTCCTACAGATTTTAGATCCTCCCAACCTGTTTACCGCACCAGATGAAGTACTTTGTTCTGATGATACGATTTTGATCGGAGTGCCGACCAGTATTGGTCAAAGCTATAGTTGGAGTCCTGCCGTGGGTATTTCCAATCCCGCCTTTAGCAATCCGACACTTACCTTAAGTAATAACACTAACCAAGCCGTCACCTATGACTACGTCTTGACGACTACAGCGGTGCAAGGCTTTTGTGAATATGTAGACACCATAAGTGTAACGGTCTTCCCAGCCAATCAAGCAGATTTCATTGCAGACACCGTCTGCCATGGCTTCCCGACTGGTTTTGTGGATCTAACCTTTGCGGATTCATTAGTCGCATGGAACTGGGACTTTGGAGATGGCAATCAGGCTACTGATCAAAACCCCTTCCATACTTATGCGCAGCCAGGGGTTTATGATGTAAGTTTGATCACACTTAATGCTAGTGGTTGCCCTGATACGGTCATGAAGAGTGTATTGGTAGATTCGCTGCCAATTGTCAATTATGTGGTGGACAGTGTTTGTGCCAACAGTCCCAATCAGTTTGCCCATATTGTCGGTCCTGGGGTTACTTACGTATGGGACTTTGGGGATGGTGGAGTAGGCAATACCGCCTTACCGAGCTATACCTACCCAGGATTTGGTACTTATAGCTCTCAGCTCACCGCTACTACTGCTCAAGGTTGTGTAGCGACAAATACAGTAGATGTTACTGTGTATGAAAACCCAACTGCAGCATTCTCAAGTCCTGATATATGTCAAGGATTAGAATCCAGCTTTACCAACAGCAGTATCACCGGTACAGGCAATACTCTTTCTTACAGCTGGGATTGGGATGACAATACCTTATTTGGCTTCACTTTTGAGCCAACGCACACCTATGCCAACTTTGGGGTTTACGATGTAAGCCTAACCGTAACGGACGAATTAGGTTGTAGCAATACAGTTACCAATGCGGTGGAGATATTCCCTGCGGTAACGGCCAACTTTAACTACAATCAGATATGCTTTGGGGATAGTACGCCATTTACGGACCTATCCAACTTTGTGACGGGCAACCCGCTTGTCGGATGGAGTTGGACGTTCGGCGATGGAGCCGGCTCAAACCAACAAAACCCTTTCCACACCTACGGGGCCTATGGAAGCTATCCGGTACAATTGGCGATCGTCTCGGTGGATGGTTGTGTAGATACCTTTAGCGCTCCGATTACGGTCTTTGATCAGCCGATAGCAGACTTCAGCTTTGTAAGCGACTGTGATGAGCAGCCTATTGCCTTTACTAATTTGAGTAGTTTCAACAATAGCAATGTGAGTTACAGTTGGGACTTTAGCGACAATGGCATGGGTAGCCAGATGGAAAATCCAAGTTATGTATTTAGCAGCTTTGGTACCCGTACGGTAAGCATGACAGTCACCAATAGTGATGGCTGTAGTGATACCCAACAATTGGACGTGGATGTTTGGCCATTACCGACGGCAGACTTTACGCCTGATCCAGCCTGTAGTAGAGAACGATTCACCTTACAAAACCTCTCTACTGTTGCTCTTGGAGACATAGTCGCGCATCGCTGGGAGTTTGGAGATGAAAAGGATGATAGTCCTGTCGCAGAACCATTTGTGGGTTACAACGCCCCTGGTAGCTATCCAATTGAGTTATTGGTTACTTCCGATAAGGGTTGTGCTGATAGCCTAACTCGGACCATTGATATCTATCCCCTGCCGAATGCAGACTTTGAGTTTAGACGGGCATGTACCTTGGACTCTTTACCCTTTGCCAATACGAGTACGATCATTGAGGATCTTTTCAATGACCGAGTAGCGAATTGGAGCTGGGATTGGGGAGATGGCCAGCAAAGTGGTGCTATCCCCCAGCCTAAGCACGCTTACCAAACAGCTGGCGAGTATGTGGTTTCTTTAACTGCAGTCTCAGACAAAGGATGTGTAAATACGAAGACGAAAACTGTCGAAAGCTGGCCATTGCCAGAAGCGCCTGTGATTGAGGAAGATAGCGTTTGCTTTAGCGAAGGTGGCCTTTTGCTGGCGGTAAGCAATCCTCCTACCGAAAGAATTGATTGGTTTGAAGATGCCGTTGGCGGCGAAATCATCCATACAGGTAATACTTGGATCAGTCCGCCAGTTGTCTTTACTAAGACCTACTTCGTAGAACCCGTAACTGATAAGGAGTGTCGCGATGGACGTTATCCTATTACGGTATTCTTGCGTTCTGCGACGCAGAAAGCCCTCTTAGTATCTGACAGTGTCGTAGAAACCCCTAACGCATTGGTGAATTTCCAAATCGCGGGTACAATCCAAGTAGCCGAGGCTTATTGGCAGTTTGGCGATGGCAATAAATCAGAAGCACTCGCTCCCTCCCATCAATATCAATATCCAGGACGCTATGAAGTCAGCGTTAAAGTGATTGATAAATTTGGTTGTGAATCGATAATAAAAACAGTTGTCGAAGTAAAAGAGTTCATCACCCTGTATGTGCCTTCGGCCTTTAGTCCAAATGATGATGGCAAGAATGATGAATTGTATATTGGGCATGAACTGCTCACGCAATTTAGCTTTCAGGTCTTCAACCGCTGGGGCCAAGAAGTATACGCAACCGACAATCCTGATTTTAGATGGAATGGTGATGATCAAAATGGACAATCTCTACTCGAAGGAGTTTATGTATTCCAAGCCCGAGGCATTGATATACATGGCAATCTTGTAGAAAAATCAGGTACCATTACAATTTTTAGATAAGCAAGGGTGGTTTTCATTGGCTGGATAGTCTATATAATGAAGAAACGAAACAAATGAACCTGCTGAAGTATTTCTATTGCCTTTTATTGCTCGCTTTGCTACCGCTTGGCTTAAAAGCAACCCACATTACTGGTGCAGACCTCGTCTACGAATGTGTCAATCCAACCACGAATACGTATCGGATTAGACTCACGATGTATCGAGACTGTGTCAACGGACAAGCTCCTTTTGACAATAGCGTCCGGCTATATGTCTTCAGAGGGAGTAATAATTCGCTTTACACTACTCAGGTTATCCCATTTAATGGTACCTCAGTAGAGGTAATCCCAGTCTATTGGGACGCTTGTACGGGTGCTCCCTACAATCTTTGTATTGAGTATGCCGTCTATGAAGCATTGATTACCCTCCCCCCTGCTTTTGGAGGTTATAATATTGGTTGGTCGCGTTGCTGTCGCAACAATGTAGTAACCAATATCTTTGGACAGCAGGGGATTACGGTACTCGCTAAGGTTCCGGGTACAGAGATAGGAGGGGTTTGCAACAATATGCCGACCTTCAATGATCTGCCTCCAGTATTCCTTTGTGTAGGAGCTCAGTTCAACTTCGACAATTCAGCTACTGATGTTGACGGCGATTCACTCGCATACGCGATCTCTGAGCCTTATACAGGCCTCAACTTCCAAGGCTTTGGTACGACGGCTATGAATCCGGTGATCGGTCCAGGTAACCCCTTAGGTCCACCACCCTATCAGAGTGTCAACTTTTTGCCGGGTTATAACTATCTCGATCCTTTCCAATCCGGAAACTTTAGTATCGACCCCCAATCAGGTTTACTTCAGCTAACTCCGACTCAAACTGGTCTTTCGGTTTTTGCGGTTTCGGTATTAGAATATCGTAATGGGGTCCTGATCAGTGAAAACAAACGGGACTTCCAGATCAACGTGATTAACTGTGCTCCGCAGGGACAAGAACCCGTGATTGGTAGCAATCTCGCACCAGTGCCTAATAGCAATGCTGATACGATATTTGTCGATCCTACGCAGCCGTTTTGCTACAATATTACGGTCAATGATCCTGAGGCCATGGATACCGTAGTACTCTTCCCAGTAAGTGCGGCCTTTGGTATTGGGGGAACATTACCGGCCCCTTATGCCACGCTAAGCTATACTGGTACCAATCCTGCCCAAGGGCAGGTTTGCTGGACGCCTTCTTGTGATTATGAAGGAGATACCATCAGTCTAGTTGTAGGGGGGCGTGATACTTCGGATTGTCCGGGTTACAATATTGTATTTGATACCACTTATGTTGTGGTACGAGATATCATTCCGCCGACGATTAGTCATACTCTTCCGGGAGGCAGTAATGACAGTATATTTGTTGATCCAGGTGAATCCTTCTGCTATACCCTACAAGGTACAGATGCAGAAGTAGGAGATAATCTTAGCTTCGTACCGCTAGACGGACCATTTAACGGATTAGGGGGTATTCCTCCTTTTGCGACCATAGCTGCCAACGGCAATAACCCCATAACAGGTAATGTCTGTTGGACCGCACCTTGTGATCAAGGAGGTACTACGGTACAGTTTATCATCGCCGTAGAAGATGACAGCCCCTGTTCGTTCCAAGACTATGATACAGTTACAGTGGTAATAGCGCCTAACCCAGTAGTGGATGCAGGCGCAGACGCTGTGATTTGTTTTGGAGAGACGACTCAGCTAAATGCTTCTGGTGGAGTAAGCTACACTTGGACGCCAACTGCAGGCCTCAACAATCCAAACATTCAAAATCCTACGGCTACTCCGGCAGCCACAACTACTTATACTGCTTTCATCACGGACCAGTACGGTTGTGTTTGGCAGGATACCATTAGAGTTACTGTCAATCAATTGCCTCCAGTTGATGCGGGGCTTGATCAAATACTATGTCCCGGGGGAACCGTTCAGCTGCAAGCTAGCGGAGCCTTAACTTATGTCTGGACACCGGCCACAGGATTGAGCAATGCTAATATTGCCAATCCAATCGCTACACCCACAGATACGACGCTTTATACGGTTACCGGTACGGATGCCAATGGTTGCGTCAATACCGATCAAGTTACGGTAACGCCTATGCAGGCTATTGCTTCGCAAGACGTAGCCATTTGTATCGGAGATACGGTCACCATTAGCGCTATTGGCGGTACTACTTACAGTTGGGACAATGCCGCCAGCTTGGGCACTCCTAACAATGCTACCACCACCGCCTTCCCTACCGTAACTACCACTTATACGGTTACGGTTACAGACGCGAACGGCTGTGTTGATACAGATGTAATTACCGTTACCGTCAATCCACTACCTCCGGTAGACGCTGGGCTTGATCAAACGATTTGTGTGGGCTTAAGTGCAAACCTCCAAGCAACAGGTGCTCTTAGCTACCAATGGTTCCCAACGACCGGCCTCAGCAATCCAAATATTGCCAATCCAGTGGCTTCTCCTACTGGCCCTATTCGCTATTATGTAGTGGGTACAGATGGCAATGGTTGTAGCAATATCGATTCTATTGATATCGACTTTTTCCCGCAGCCTGTGCCGACGGTCAGCAATGATACGGCAAAATGTGGACAGGTAGGCGTTCCGCTGCAAGCGGGAGGAGGAGTAGCCTACGCCTGGACCCCGGTCCTAGGGCTAGATGATCCTAACATCGCTAACCCGATAGCTAATCCAGATTCTTCGACTCTATATACGGTCAATGTAACTGACGCCAATGGCTGTACGGATAGCGTCTCCGTTTTCGTGAGAGTAATGCACGCAAACGCAGGCCCAGACATTGATCTTTGTATCTTCGATACGACGATTAAGTATGGCAGCAAGAAGATACGGGATATAAC
>CAZHOC010000010.1:11035-20901 GCA_964534295.1 uncultured Bacteroidia bacterium
GCCTCTGGTGGAGTTTCCCACGTTTGGGATCCCAGTCCAGCTTTCATCAATCCTATTGGCGCCATGCCTACCGTATTTCCAACTGTAACCTCTGAGTTTTACGTTACCGCTACCGATACAACAGGTTGTACAGATCGTGATACCGTAGTCGTAACGGTCAATCCATTGCCTGTTACCACGGCAACGACTACCGACCCTTGGGTGTGTAGTGGAGGTGCTACTACCTTCAATGCTACTGGTGGGGTAGAATATGCCTGGTTCCCTGGTGAATATTTTGCAGACTCTACCTTAGCCAGTCCAACAGCCTTCCCCACTTGGGTAAATGGCTATCAATCAGCTGTGATTGATACCGTAATCACTTACTATGTAATGGTTACAGATGCCAATGGTTGCCAAAGCTTAGACTCTGTACAACAAACCGTACGGAAAACTCCATTGGTTATCGCGACCAACGATACTTTCCACTGTCCCGGGGGAAGCGTACAATTAAATGCTGCCGGGGGAGTGCAATTTGAATGGACTAACGGCCAATTCTTGAGTGCAGATAATATCCCGAATCCTATTGCCTCGGTAGATACCACGACCATCTTCCAAGTCAAAGTAACTGCTGTATGGGGTTGTGCTGACTCTACTGACGTATTGGTCTATCATATCAATCCACAAGCGGGTATTGATCAGACGATTTGTGCTGAAGATACCATCCCATTGCTGGCAACAGGAGGGGTAACTTATGCATGGGATAATCCAGCAACGCTAGACGATCCTAATATCGCCAATCCAATGGCCTTCCCGCTGGTAACTACTCAGTATGTGGTTACGGTAACTGATAGCGTAGGCTGTGTAGATACGGATACGCTTGACATTTTTGTCAATCCACTACCACCAGCGGATGCGGGTCCAGACCTCGAGATCTGTATTTTTGATACGGCTCAATTAGTAGCTACAGGCGGTATTGCTTACGAATGGCTTGTTACGGATAGTCTATCCGATCCATTTAGTCCTAATCCTACGGCACATCCTCGCCAGACTACCACTTATGTAGTGCGCGTTACCGATGCCAATGGTTGTCAGGAAACAGATACAGTAGTGCTCGTGGTACACCCATTGCCTCTGGCCGATGTCGGTCCTGATATTACTAAGTGTGGTGAGGACTCTATCCAGCTGCAAGCTACCGGTGGCGTACTTTATAACTGGGCTCCAGCTACTGCCCTCAGCGATCCAAATATCGCCAATCCAATGGCAGAGCCAGATAGCAACATCACTTATGTGGTAACGGTTACCGACCAGTTTGGCTGTGTTAATTATGACACCCTCAACATCCAAACCATGTATGCCGACGCAGGTCCTGATCAGATCAAGTGTCCTGAAGATTCGGTCTTGTTTGGGGCGAGTACGATTGGTGGCATGGCAGCAGCTTATAGTTGGGACAATGCGGGCACACTGAGTGATCCTAATATTGCAGATCCATTTGCCTTCCCGACCATTACGACTACTTATGTAGTTACCATCACGGATACCAGTGGTTGTGCCGATACTGATACGGCTCTCTTGACGGTATATGCACCACCTCCGGTGAACGCTGGGCCTGATTTTGAGACATGTATCTTCACCGAAGCACAATTGCAAGGGAGTGGAGGAGCTGTGTATAGTTGGACGCCAGCGGCTACGCTTAACGATTCTACCCTCGCCAGTCCGATCACCAATACCTTGGTAAGCACTGAGTTCATCTTGACGGTGATTGATACCAACGGCTGTGTAGCCTCGGACTCCGTCTTCTTGACGGTCAATCCATTGCCAATTGTGGAGGCAGGACTAGATCAAGAAATCTGTCGTCGCGATGAAGCGACCTTAAGTGCCTCTGGCGCAACCTCTTATCAGTGGACGCCTGAGCAAAGCATCAGCAATCCACAGAGCGGTACGACGCAGGCCTTCCCTCAGTTTACGACTCTTTACACGGTATTGGGTACCGACGACAATGGCTGTCAAAACACTGATTCTATGACCGTCACCGTTTGGCAACTCGATACCATTCAAGGAGACGATTATGCCGAGATTTGTATTGGTCAAGGCATCACGCTAAGCGTAGATGGTGCGGCTAGCTATGAATGGAATACCGGTGAACTTGACAATGACATAGAAGTGGCCCCAGCCTTTTCTACTGAGTATTGGGTGATCCCTTATGAGGAAAATGGTTGTCCGGGTGATACCTTTTTCATTGATCTGTACGTAGAGCGCAATCTTCCCATCGCAGAGTTACGTCCTGATCCACAAGAAGGATTCTATCCATTAGTGGTCAACTTTGAGAACCTAAGTCGTAATGCTACCAATTACTTCTGGGACTTTGGGGACGATAGTACCTCTATGGAAATCAATCCGACTCACACCTACAATCTGCCGGGACAGTATATCGTAACCTTGATTGCAGATAATGATATTGGATGCCCGACCACTACGGAATACTCATTCATCGATGCCTGGGACTTCGAGATTTTCTTCCCAACAGCCTTTAGTCCTAATAATGACGGCTACAATGATGAGTATAAAATCGTGATGAACTCCATCGAGTTTTTCAACATCAAGATTTATGACCGTTGGGGACAGGTTGTTTTTGAAGCCAATGATCCTCAGTTTGGCTGGGATGGCAACAAAAATGGTCGTGCGGTGCCGGAAGGTGTCTACACTTATGTAGTGGACGCGAGGACTTTCAAAGGCGATCCGATTCGTCGAGGAGGTACCATTACCCTGATCAGATAGTAAACTCACCCTCCGGGGAACGTTTATACAAAAAGCCCGACGCTTCTAAGTTTCGGGCTTTTTGCTGCTATTGCGATTAGTCGATTATTAGGGTTTACTGCTGCGCAGAACGATTATCTCTTTGGCCTTGTAGGCTTAGTTGTCTCTGCTTTTGGGTTTCCCAATACGCTAATTTTTCCTTCAGGATCGCTTTTTTGACAGGTTTGCTGATGTAGTCATCCATACCCGCCGCAAAGCAGCGATCCCGATCCTCTTTCATTGCATTGGCCGTCATAGCGATTATGATTGGGTGTTCGGCAAGGCCGTCGTACAAACGATTTATCTCTCGCGTTGCCGTCAATCCATCCATCTCCGGCATTTGTACATCCATCAGTATCAAATCGTATTGGATCTGCTGCACTGCTTCTAATGCTTCCAAGCCATTATTGGCCACATCTGCTTGATAGCCTATTTTACTCAGCATTTGGAGCGCAACCTTTTGGTTGACGCGATTATCTTCCGTCAATAGCAGTCGTAAACTGGGCTTAGGAGAAGCGTTCTGCGAAGCAGGACTCATAGTTGAAGGACTTGAGCTTACGCCCCAATAAGCCTTACAGACTTTAGCTAATTGTTTGCGCCGTACAGGTTTGGTAAACCAGGCAATATGCATGGCCTTTAACTCTGCCTTAGGGCTGGTCGCTTTGTCAGATAAGATGACAATGGGTAGGGATTTATACAGCGGATTATCTCGAACTATTTGGCTCAGTTCAGGACCAATTCCATCTGGCAAACTATAATCTAGCCAGAGCATATCTACCTCAGGAGAATCCGCCAGATAGGTATTGGCTTCAGCGATTGAAGTTAACAGCTTTGCTTGCATCCCCAAGCTGCTAGCATACTGTGTCATAGATTTACCTAGTACCGGATGGTCTTCGACGATGAGAATTTTCCGATCCTTAAATTCAGGAAACTCTGAGGTACATTGATGTTTTCCTTGAGCTGATATGGTAAAATGGAAAGTTGAACCAAGATTTGGTGTACTTTCTACCCAAATTTCGCCTCCCATTAAGCTTACAAGTTCCTTGCAAATTGCTAGACCCAGGCCTGAGCCTCCATATTTGCGGGTAGTTGAGGCATCCACTTGTGAGAAGGATTGAAAGAGGCGTTCCTGACGATCTCTTGGGATACCAATCCCCGTATCTTTTACCGAAAACTCATAGAGAAAATATTCTGCATTTTGAGGATCAGGCTTCGCCTGCAAATAAACATCTATCCCCCCCTTCTCCGTAAACTTGACGGCATTGCTAACTAAGTTGAGGAGAATCTGACGGATTCTTGTGATGTCACTTTGAATGAGGAGAGGCACATCTGATTCGACAAAACAGGCTAATTCCAGTTGTTTGGTGCGGGCTTTTGTCCGCATCAGATCAAAAACTTCTTCTATCGATTCGTGGACATCAAATTCTTGAATCTCTAATTCTAATTTTCCAGAATCGATTTTTGAAAAGTCTAAAATATCATTGATCAGGGTCAAGAGATTATCGCCACTGTTTTTGATGGTAGAGACTAAATCCGTTTGTTCCTGGTCTAAGGGCGTTTCTGATAAGAGGCCTGTCATACCAATAACCGCATTGAGAGGGGTTCTAATCTCATGGCTCATGGTAGCCAGGAAATTGGCTTTGGCCTCTGAGGCTGACTCGGCTTTATCGCGAGCTTCGATGAGGGCGATATTTGTTTGCTCGATTTCTTCTTTTTGAGAGGTGATCTCAGCGGTTCGCTGCTCCACCAAAGACTCCAGCTTTTGATTTTGTTGCTCTAGTTTTTTGTTAAGAGAGATAACCTTGGCAGATTCAGCAATCTTTTCTCTAAGTGCTAGTTCTTTGTCTCGCTTGAGGGTGTTGATCTTCTCTGTCATACCCAGAGTCAAAACTGTCATCAATAAAACTGAAATCGCCGGCATAGCGAGGATGAATTCTGCGGGGACAATAGGAATACCTCCGATATGAAAAGTGTAAAGCACACACATCAAAAAGATCCCGCTAAAATATCCGAGAAGAAACTTAGCTTCTCGTCTCCCTTCTTTGACCCCTATCACGGCACCAATAAGGGGCAAGGAGTATCCAGTTATTATTACGATGGGCACAGCCGCAAAAAGCACCGCATTAGGTAAGATCCCGTAGGTAGCAAACACCCCCAAAGCTAAAGCCAAATAGACGCGACCTACCTGATAGAGGCGAGGGGCAAACTGTTTTACTCCCATAAAGTAGCTGGTAAACATAGTGAAGGTAATCACTAGCGTCATGGCTGATACGGCATCTCCTTCTCCATCCGCCCAGATTACTAACTGGGGAAAGAATTGGCCCATAGTGCCATCCATAAACAAGTTGGCAACAAGATCGAGCAATAAGAATAGTTGATAAAAGAGATAGTTTCTATCCTTGGTGACCTGAAAGAGGAAAACATTAAGGACCAAAAAGACTAACAAAACTAGGTATTCACCTCCTCTCAAAAAGTTGAGGAAGCTTTGGGTTTGGAGAAACTCTTCCTCTCCAACCACATTTAAAGGCACCCCTGCGAGACTAAGTGTATGAATGCGTAAGTAGGCTTGGTATTGGGTTTGAGACTGGGCTTCGAAAGGAAAAGCTAGCAAATGCCCCTTGTGAGCCCGTTTAGATTGTTCGATACTCTCCCCATTGAGTCCATGATAAACCAGCTCGTCTTGATCATCAAAAATCCATAATTCGATCTCAAAGAGATCAAAATTGTCGAGCCAAAAGAAAATATCCTCTCTAGCATCAGTTGGGTTATGAAATTTGAATCTAAGCCAGTGGTTCCCAAACCCAATGGGATAATTGAGTGATTCTTGTGTTTCTGCAACAAATTCGGTTGAATTCCTTACTTCATGCAATTGCATGCTTTTGGCAGAATCATACATGGCCTCAACATAAAGGCCGATTAATTGTTTGGGCTGATTGGAGCGCAGCGGCAGTGATTTATCCTGGGCAAGTAAAGTTAGGTTACTGCCTAAAAGTGACAATAGGCAAAGAATAGACAGAAAATAGGAAGTAGGTCTCATTATTGAGGGCTATTTGGCTTACTACAAAATAGCCCTTAATTCATATAGTCGAAATAATATACATACTCCCTTCTAAGGTGCCTATTTTGTCGAATCCTCTATATTTGCGTTAAGATCTTTCACCATTACTTGCAAGGATTGTGCTTGCTTGAAATTGATATTTCCCTGCTTAACTAGGCTCTCCAAATTGGGGATATAGGGAGTTAAGGCTTTTATGGCTTTGGCTTTATGCTTAGGGATGCGAATTAGCTGCTCGGCATAAAAAAGATAGAGGCGGTCACGCCTGATAGAGCTAGGAGAAATTGTACCTGTGGTGGCGGAAAGGCCAGTGCTAGGATTTTCAATGTGTATTTCTGCTTTCCTAAGGAGCGTCCAATCTCCTTCCTCAATTACTTCAAAAAAGCCTAAGTCCTCAGCTTCATGCCCAAAATAGTAAGTGGGATTTACAAAATGATGCAGTTGGCTATCTACTCCTACTAGATAAAACTCCTGTATCATACTGACGGTCAACACCTTAATCTCTTCTCCTACAAAAACCTCAATTTGCTGATCGGTAAGGTTAAAACGAAAAGGAAAATCCTCTACTAAGCCACCATTTTTTAGCTTAATGATTCCTTGCGCCCATACTTCTCCCCAATAATGTTTGTTAGGCTCAGTATTTTCAGGTAGGTCAAAAGCACTGAGTACTGCCCCATTATAGAGATTTTGAATCCGAACCTCTAGCGGAACCCTTATTTGAGTAAAGCCCGTGCTGGTAAGTAGCATTAAAATGCAGGAGAGGAAGCAAAATTTCATGGGGGCTAATGGTTTCGAGTTAGCGTTATGACAGTCTGCCCATATAATTTACGAATATGATAGTATAAATGGTTTCCTCCCAGCATACTTAAATGATGATGGGAGGAAACAATATTTAAATTTCTTACTGAATAGAGCTCTTAAAAATAGAGGGCTAAGCGTTCTCCGAAGGAGCAAAAAGCAAAAATACTCGGCTAAAACGAGGCTATTACTAGCGACTGGTATCTTCTTCTTTCGCGTTAAGGTCAAGGACCAGAGCTTGAAGAGAAGCTAATTGCTTGAAGTTGAGACGATCGATCTTCACTCGTGCGCTGATACTTGGAATATAGGGCTCTAGCACTTTGATAGCCTTCTTTTTTTGCTTAGGGATGCGGATGAGTTCTCCATCGTAAAATAGATAAAACATGTCCTGACGAATGGCAGTCTGATTGGTTGAACCAGCATCTAGTGCTACTACATAATTGGGTTTTAAGACCTCAATTTCTGATTTGAGGAGGAGGGTCCAAGGGCCTTCGACCAGAACTTCAAAAAAACCATCGACAAAACCATTGTAGCCAAAATAGGAAGTTGGGCTAATAAAGTGATGGAGCTCTTCGTTACCCGAATCCAGATAAAACTCCTCTATCAAGCTGCCGGGTAGCAGTTTGGTTTCACTGCCAAGAAAGATTTCAAGCCCCTGCCCCATCAGGTCAAAGCGCATCGGGAAAGCATCTACTTTGCCACCATTTTTCAATTTAACCGTACCCTTAGCCCATTCTTCATTCCAGTACAGGCTACCTTCGACTTCTTGAGAACGAAGATCATAAACATCGATGGCTTCCCCGCTATAAAGATTTTGCAATCTCATAGTGAAGGGGTCTGAACGTTGGGCAAAGCCAGTAAAAACAGTTAGGATTAAGAGGAGAGTTAGAAAACAGGATTTCATGAGGATTTTCATTATAGCTTAAGGAAAATAAATCTTCAATTTGGTCCTTAATAATCGGCAAAGGCCCAAGTGTCAGAGCTTAGTAAGGCTCCTCCCTGACGCATGCTAGCGGCCTGCCAGTTGGTGTAGTTAGTAGTTTGTTCGATATCTGGATAGAGAAATCTGACGGGGATTACCCCATTGGGATTGAAGGCGGAGTATCCTCCATTATCAGGTTCCAATTCTGGATATCCAGTACGCCGCCAATTGGTCCAGGCTTGCTGGGGCGCATAGCCAAAATAGGCATAATAAGCCTCTTCTATGATGCGACTGAGGGTTTGATCATAGTCAAAGTTGCTCAAATCTGCTCTTTGGTTGATGTAGGTCTCGGCATCCGTTCCGGGAACGCCAATATCTTCCATATTAGCTCTAATGGCCATTTTTAGTGTTTCTTCGACCTGCGCCATTGGTGCGTTGGTATACAGTAAGGCTTCTGCTTTGAGGAACAAAAGTTCAGCATAAGCAATCACAGGAATCGCAGCATTAGATTCACTCCAACGTAGGGGATTATTGGGATCAAAAAATTGATGTTCCCAACCATTGGAGATTAAATAGTAGTCGATTCTAGGGTCGGCATGATTGACCAGACTATCATGGAAGCGCTCATCTACGGCCATGGTGTTGGGTCTTGTTATCCCATAAGCAGCTAAGGGGTTTTCCGCTCCTTCTGCCTTATTCCACTGAAAATTGGCTTGCTGAGAAAGGTCTGTGAAGCTTTTGCTAATCCATTCAAGTGCTTTTACTCCGGCATTATCGTCTCTCCGACTCAGGTGCATGGCATATCTTGCTTTCAAAGCATAAGCACAGGCGATCCAAGCTTCGGCATCTCCATTGTAGATAAGATCATCTTCGGCAGGTCCAGCTTCAACCTCTGGCATATTGAGATCAACAATTGCTTGGTCTAGGAGTTCTTGCACTCCAGCATAAACAACATCTTGTGGGTCATAAGCTGGCTGTAACTGATCGTTCCCTGCAAGGGCCTCACTAAAAGGAACCTCGCCAAACATAGAGGCCAGCATGCCATAGTTTTCAGCCATGATGATACGAGCAATAGCACGATAATAAGGTTGCTCTTCTTCCGTAGCCTGGATGACGATATTATTGGCGTCTTTTAAAGCCCCTGCGTAGACACCATCCCTCCAATAATTATTGGTAGTTGCAGGAGGAATATAATAATTGGGCCAGCAACCTGAACCAGAAAAGTATTGGACAAAGCCAGCACTTGCTCTCCCTGGGGTACCCCATTGATTTTTAGCCGTTTGCAGTAGGGCAATCGGTAGTTGTTGCCTGAGGGCTGCTTCAGAAACTCGCGTAGGGTCTACATTGATTTTGGTTACATCGCAGCCTGTAGTAACAAACAAGCCTAGACACAATAGGAGTATCAGATTGTTTCGCATGGTGGGAAAAATTGTTGTGCAGATAAAGATAATAAAAGAAAAGCAGGTGCCAGAAAAACTGACACCTGCAATAGATTATATGCTAGAAAGCGGCTTATTCAAAAGCCCAAGTGTCAGCGTCAAGAAGGGCACCTCCTTGAGCAGCCTGAGCAGCTTCCCAATTTTCACGATTAGTCGTTGACTCACTATCAGGATAGAGGAAACGACGAGGAATCACACCACTTGGATTCAAACCACCAGATCCACTAGCAGAAGGAGTCAAAGCAGGGTATCCGTTACGACGGTAGTTGGTCCATACCTGTTGGAAAGCCATACCGTAAAGACCTACGTAAGCTTCTTCCATGATACGCTCTAGCTTCTCATCAGTACCAGAAAGACCAGACATGTCGCCACGATCTGCGATGTAAGCATCGATGGCAGCAGAGTCAGTAACGCCAACCTCAGCCATACTGGCAGCGATAGCGTCTTCTAGAGCAGCTTGTACAGTTGCGTCATCAGCACCAGTCCATAGCAAGGCTTCAGCCTTTAGGAATGCTAGTTCTGTGAAAGAGATGATTGGAATTGGAGAATCGTTGCTTGACCAACGAAGACCAGCACCTGCATCATAAAACTGCCACTCAGATCCATTGGTAGTCATGTAGAAAGGTAGGCGAGGATCGCTATTACCGTCCATCCATGCATTGAAACGAGAGTCGATTACCAAAGTGTTTGGACGTTGGATACCGAAAAGTGCAATCGGGTTAGCCGCAGTCTGTACAGTTGACCAAAAGAAGTTAGGCTGATCAGCAGCACTAGAGAATGCACTGTTTTCAATCAAAGCTAGAGCAGCATTAGCAGCAGTTGCACCATTACGCTTAGTGAGGTGCATAGTGTAACGAGCCTTAAGTGCGTTAGCTGTACC
>CAZHOC010000011.1:0-250 GCA_964534295.1 uncultured Bacteroidia bacterium
TAACAAAAAGAAAATTCCTCAGTTGTTAAAAAGACTACTTTCTAAGAGAATTTTCACAAAGTCTTCCTCATTCTTACATAAAAATAATTCGATTTTAGTAATTTAAATTACTGTTCAATCAAGCACATTATAGGTTGGCTCGCTCTTTTTAGCAGCCTAAGAAATACAGGTACTGGAATATTCGATTAATTGCGTTCATTTGTAGGATTATACTACGCAGGGTTTGTCTATAAATCATGCTGCTGTGTAA
>CAZHOC010000011.1:268-20184 GCA_964534295.1 uncultured Bacteroidia bacterium
GACTCAGGCTAAACATTTTTCCTTGATGCTACTCAAAGTTCCCGATACTTACACAAGTGGTTTTTTAATCTGCTTGCTTTTAACTACGCTTTCTTTCAATCAACTTTCAGCGCAAGATTCGCGTTGGGTTTCTGTCGATACACTCAGGATAGATCCCAATAGCTATCAAACCCGTGTATATCCCCGCAACCGTAGTCTCAGTCAAACTAGAGCGGCCAATGCTACACAGCCTTTTGAGGTTGACTACACAGGTTTTACGGTCCCCGCTCAAACAGCTTTTGACTATGCCATTAACATTTGGGGGAATGAATTATTTGGTATGGTTCCGATTAGCGTAGAGGTAAGTTTTGCCACCCTTCCCGGAGCTACCTTAGCGACTTCCAGCGCTAACTTAATTTACTCAGGTAATGCCAATCTTCCAGTGGCAGGGGCTTACTATCCTTCTGCCTTGATCAATCAATACCAAGGTTGCGATTTAGCTCCTGCGACCTCTGATATTGTGATTGTTTTTAACAGCAATATCAATTGGTATTTCGGTACGGATATGGCCACTCCAGTTACTCAATATGATTTTGTATCTGTTGCCCTGCATGAACTAAGCCATGGCTTAGGTTTTTTTGGTACAGGGAAATTTGATGACGGTATCGGAGCAGCAGAATGTGATGGCACTGCCAATAATGGTTGTATTGGCTTGCCAAATGGAGGAATTAATTACTCCGGTAATTATATGATCTTTGATGAGTTTGTGGCCAATAGCGCAGGTAATGATATCAATACCTTCACCAATCCTTCGGGAAATATGGGCTTGCAGCTAACGGGCGATGATCTATTCTGGCAAGGCGCCAACGGCATAGTCGCCAATGGCGGCATGGATCCCAAATTATATGTACCGGGTACATTCCAGCTGGGGTCCAGCTACTCACATTTAGATGAAAATACTTATCTGGCAGGTGATCCAAACTCCCTCATGACACCTGCTATTGGGGCTGGGGAAGCTATCCATGATATAGGAGATATCTGCAGAGGGATGTTTCAAGATATGGGCTGGACTCTGGCCAATATCCCTCAGACCAAGTTTGAAGTTCGGACCGTTGGCTATTCTGGATTGATGCATGAGTTCGCGGATGCTTCCGCCCAAGCGATTAGTTGGGAATGGGACTTTGATAATGATGGCTTTGTAGATGCTACGGCCCAAAACCCGACCCATACATATCCCGCTCCTGGAGTATATACCGCTTCTTTGACGATCAATGGCAATCCGGCATTGACTTACAATCAAAATATTGTGGTCTATGAGGTTCCCTTATTACCATTCCTATTGGACTTTGATCTGTCTGAAAGCGGCTTCTACCCCAACGGAGCAAGTTGTGATCAATGGGAGTGGTCAGATGGCACCAATAAAAATTCTTATAAGCCGTCAAATTTTCCAGTCCCACAATTTGGAAGCCATAGTTGGTTTACCAGAGCCAATGGTAATCATGGCGCCGATGGATTGTACTATCTGGAGACCATGCCCTTTAATTTTGTGGGGGCAGTAGGCGACTATTTTCTCGATTTTGAATTTAGAGCTGCCCTCTCTCCGGATGCAGGGATGAATATGGAATACTCTACCGATGGAGGAGCGACTTGGCAGATCCTAGGCCCTCTTGGTGCTGCGGATCCAGACGCTATCAATGACTGGTATGATCAGACCAATATTGTAGGATTGGGAGGCGAACCGGGTTGGGCTCCCCCCACTACCCTAGCCTTTACGGTCTTCACGCCGAGCTTCAGGATCAACGCAGTCAAGGGATTTGCGGATGTACGCTTCCGCCTTAAGTTTGGTAGTGGCTCCAGTAATTTTTTAGATGGCTTCCAAGTAGACAATTTCGAGATCACAGGTAGTGTATTGAATGCCAACTCAGAAATACAGCTCAGCGGTCGCCAAGTTGAGGGACAACATGAGTTGAGTTGGATTACCCAAACGCCTATTCAGGAGGTGAAGTCCTTTACCATTGAGCGCGCTTTGGACAATGGAGACTTTGTCGATCTACAAAGCTTTGACGCTGCCGCCAACCAAAGCAATTACCAGACTAGTTTAGAGAATCCCATCCCAGGTTTAAATCGCTATAGGGTAAGACAATTAGCGAAGAACGGATCTTTGCAATGGTCAGATGTCATCGAATTACAGCATCACACTGATAAGATCGCTCGATTGTATCCCAACCCAGTCTCACAATCAGTTTGGTTTGAGTGGTATAATGCAGAGGCTTCTGTAGCTAAAATCAAATTGCTCAACCTCAATGGGCAGGTGGTTTGGCAGGAAAATGTCTCAGAGCAAGGCTTGGTACAAAAGGAACTTGACATTCGCGAGCTTGCGAGTGGGGTCTATCTTTACCAAGTATTGACTGAACAAGGCACGCAAAGAGGGAAGCTAATAGTTCAATAGCCCGAGATAAGCGTTCCGCGCAGCGAGTCCTATTTTATTGAAAAAGCGATAACTAAAGTTCCCTCCGCTTCGGTCGGGATGACAAATGGAAGTGTTGTTAAAAAATAATACAAAAAACACTCAGCTTGTCTTCCTGAGCACTGTCGAAGGATCTTTATTTTTCACCGCTTCGCAGAACGATTATCTCGCCTAGCAAAATGCTCAAAGCACTGTCTTACTAGATTTAGCGTTCCGCAAAGCGGTAAACAAAAAATAAAGAGTAGTCTCAATAGAGATGAAAAAAGCCGAATAAAGTAAACTCACCCGGCTGTTTTCTATTGGTTAAAGGCTAGTGTGAAATCACACCTGAGCCTAGTAATTCAGCACCATCGTACCAAGCGGCAAATTGACCGGGGGTGATGCCTCGCTGGGCTTGTTCAAAGTCAATATAAAGTCCTGCCTTTTCTTGGTAAAGCGTGGCCTTTTGTAGCGGCTGACGATAGCGAATGCGAACTAGCAGTTCGCGGCTTTCGCCTTCGGCCAAGGCCACATCAGGGCGAATCCAATGGATGTCATCCTTAGTGATAAATAGAGTCGTGCGGTTAAGCCCAGGATGTTCCTCGCTCATACCCGTGTAGATGATATTTTCTTCCACATCGGTAGCAATGACAAATAGCGGCTCGACCTTGCCCCCTACTCCTAAGCCTCGCCGTTGGCCAATGGTAAAGAAATGAGCCCCTTGATGCTCGCCGACCACTGCACCATCCTGGCCTTGGTAAACAAAGGGTTCCGCTAAAAGCTGGCGTTTTTCCTGCGCATCACCAATAGAGGCTACAGCAGTTTGACGCTGGGCGTAGATGGGAGAATCCGCTGGAATCTCTACGATTTGGCCTGTTTTGGGCTTGAGCTGCTGTTGTAGGAAGTCAGGCAAGCGCACTTTGCCAATAAAACAGAGTCCTTGGGAGTCCTTTTTTTCGGCAGTGATCAGCCCTGCTGAACGCGCAATTTCTCGCACTTCGGCTTTTTGCAAATGACCAATGGGAAATAGAGCTTTGGACAATTGCTGCTGGGTCAATTGGCAGAGGAAATAGCTCTGATCCTTGTTGGGATCAGCTCCAGCCAATAACTGATAATGAGTTTGGCCTTCAATTTCGACGCTGCCACGCTGGCAATAATGCCCAGTAGCCACAAAGTCGGCTCCCAATTTGAGGGCCTTATCTAAAAAGATATCAAATTTAATCTCGCGATTGCAGAGTACATCCGGATTGGGCGTCCGCCCTGCCTCGTATTCGGCAAACATATAATCTACGATCCGCGCTTTGTACTCCTTGCTTAGATCAACTACTTGAAAAGGAATGCCTAACGCCTGAGCGACATTAAGGGCATCATTACTATCCTCAATCCAAGGACACTCATCGGAGATGATCACGCTATCATCCACCCAATTACGCATAAACAAGGCAATCACCTCATGCCCTTGCTCGAGAAGCAAGTGCGCCGCTACACTAGAATCAACTCCGCCTGATAGGCCTACTACTACTCTTGCCATAATTCATTCAATTGCGATTGCAAATTTACAACATTTACGGAAGAATGGCATCAGCGTTACAACATTGGATACTAGCTAGCCTTCAGTCCCAAAAAGCCATTTCAGGGGGATATGCAAACGATCTGCCCAAGCGCCTTCAGTATGTTTTGCGCCTTCATCTAAATACCATTCAAAGGGGATATTTTCTTTACTAAGGAGGGACTTCATATCATCGATACCAGGCTGCAGGCGAGCTTCGATATTTTCCGTGCCATTATCAATATAAATCGCGGGCAAAGGAGAAGGCGGCTTCAATTTCTCCACCTTGCTTACATAATCATATTCATCCACCTTAAATGCAGGCGAAAGGCAGACAGCTTTGCCAAAAGTCTCTGGATATTCCCAGGCTAGGACAAAGGAGCTCAGACCTCCCATAGAAGAACCCATGACAGCAGTATTCTCCGCTCCTTCAGCAATATGATAGCGCTCTTTTACAAAGGGTAGCAGCTGTTCAGTTAGGTACTGCGCATAGAGTTCCGCCTTGTCGCCATAGGCATATTCTTCACTTCGATCCTCAGTATTGCTCACCGCTACGATAATAAAAGGTTTGAGCGTTCCGGCACGGATCATACTATCCGCAGTCTCATCCACTCGCCACTCTTGATTGGAAAGTGAAGCGGTAGGTTCGAATACATTTTGGCCATCGTGCATAAGTAAAAGAGGATAATCTACATCCGCACTTTTTTCATAATCCGGGGGTAGCCATATCCAAACATCCCGCTCCTTAAGTCCTTCAACTCCAGGCACATCCAAAGCGATTCTTTCTCCTACTACCTGCCCCTCTACTACATAGTCATCAGTTTTCCATTGGCTTACGGCATGCCGAACGCTAGTGTCGCTCAATACGGTCAGCATATGATTGGGAGGAATCTTCCCATCTGAGCCTAAGGCTTCAGTAGACCAGCTTCCGCGGGTAAATTTATACTCTAAATCAATCGAAGTGGGAGCCTTGAGTTCTACATAATACAGCTGAGGCCCGCCTTTCATTTTGATTTTATCAGCTTCCCAGGATCCCAGGGCGATATCATTGCCAGTGATATAAACTGGCAGAGGAGAGGCAGTAGTATCAGCGAGTTCTAACTCTATGCGAACATCGTGAAACTTGAGATCGCAAGAAGTGAAAATGACCATAGCAATGATCAAAAAGAAAAAAGTAGTGTTTTTCATTCTGCCAGTTCATTATACTGTCCCAAAGACCACTAAACATGGCAAAAGTCGGAAAGAATTAACAAATAAATCTAAAAAATAACGCCTGTAACATATCAAACTCAAATGCTTTGAAAAGGCAATGGGCCAGCTATTATTTGCTCATAGAATAATTTTTGCACACAAATTTTTCCTCAACTAAAATATTTATGCACCTGATCTTAAAAACCTGGATCATAACTTGCCTTTTTTCAATTTGTGGATTTACCGTTTACGGCCAGCTAGGAGTAGGTACCATTTTGCCAGATGAGTCTTCGATGTTTGAAGTGGTTTCATCTTCCAAAGGGGTATTGATCTCAAGACTAACTACTACTCAAAGAGATAATATTTCTACTCCAGCGACTTCTTTGTTGATTTACAACACCAGCACCAACCAATACGAATTTTATGATGGTAGCAATTGGCAGCCATTAGATAGCGGCGGGGATGATTTGGGAAGCCATACAGCCGGGCAAAACTTAGCCTTAGGCAATTATTGGTTATCTCCAGACGGAACCAATGCAGGTTTACAAGTAGACAATTCTGGTGATGTAAGCTTCAGCGCCAATGCTGATGTAAGTGAAAACATCACGGTGGGCAATGTCCTGAATGTTACCGATACAGCCTCTACTGCCTATTTTAAGATGAGCAATGGTGCCTCCAACGGTTATGTCCTTCAATCAGACGCCAATGGAGATGCTTCTTGGGTAGACGCTGCTAGCTTAAGTGTTACCGGTGATAATCTTGGTAGTCATACTGCGGGTCAGAATATTGAGATGGGCAGCTATTGGCTATCTGCTGACGGTGGTAGTGAAGGGATTCAAATCGATAATGATGGTAATGCCAGCTTTAGCAATGATGCCAGTGTTACCAATGATTTGACCGTATCCAATGACGCCAATATCACCAACGATCTGACAGTTTCTAATAATGCCAACGTTAGTGGCAACGCTACAATTAGCCAAAATATCACCGTAGGCAATGTGCTTAATGTTACCGATACAGCCTCCACTGCCTACTTTAAGATGAGCAATGGCGCGACCAATGGTTACGTATTACAATCAGACGCTAATGGCGATGCTTCTTGGGTAGATGCTGCCAGTCTAAGTGTTACTGGAGATAACCTAGGTAGCCATACTGCGGGTCAGAATATAGAAATGGGCAGCTATTGGCTATCTGCTGATGGCGGCAGTGAAGGTATTCAAATCGATAATGATGGCAACGCTAGCTTTAGCAATGATGCCAGTGTTACCAATGACCTTACGGTATCCAATGACGCCAATATCACCAATGATTTGACGGTTTCTAATAATGCCAACGTTAGCGGCAACGCTAGTATTAGTCAAAATATCACCGTCGGTAATGTGCTTAATGTAACTGATACTGCCTCCACGGCTTATTTCAAAATGAGCAATGGCGCGACCAATGGCTATGTATTACAATCTGACGCCAATGGCGACGCTTCGTGGGTAGATGCTGCTACATTGAGTGTAACGGGCGATAATTTAGGGAGCCACACCGCCTCCCAAAACCTAAGTCTCTCTTCAAACTGGATTTCTGGCGATGGTGATGCAGAAGGGATCTATGTAGAAGACGGCGGAAGCGTAGGGATCGGCACCAATGATCCACAGGCCAAATTACATGTAACCGGTTTGATTGTCTCTACTAGTTCAGGAAGCCCTTCGGATTTCCGTTTCAAGGAGGAGATTTCTCCTTTGGAGAACGCTACGGCTATGGTTAGCCAACTGAAAGCTGTACGCTACAATTACAAAGTTTCTGAATTCCCGCAGGAAGGTTTCCCAGCAGATGCGCAAATAGGTTTCGTAGCTCAAGATTTAGAGACAGTACTTCCTCATCTAGTACATACTCGCCCTGATGGGTATAAGTGGGTTGATTACGCCAAAATGACGCCAGTACTAGCGCAATCAATGATAGAAATGAACGAAAGAATCGAAAAGTTAGAAGCGGAAAACCAAGCCCTTAAGGAGCAAAATGCCGCCTATCAAGCTCTTCTAAAAAGAGTTGAGCTTTTAGAAGCAGCTCAGTCAGAGCAAGCCGAAGACTAATCATTCTTTTTTATGCGATAAGGACAGGGATCTAGGCAAGATTCCTGTCCCTATTGCCATTTAATCCCGCAAATTATGCGCTTCTCCCTTTTTGCTTTTTGTTGCCTATTTCTCTCCCTTGGACTCAAGCTTTCCGCCCAAAATTTGGGTATTGGCACCACAGATCCCCAAGCGGCCTTAGAGATATTGAGTACAGACAGTGGCATTTTGATCCCACGTTTGACCACTACTCAACGCAACAATATCACTCCGGCCAATACGATTGATGGCATGTTGATCTACAATACTGACTTGGATCAATTTGAATTTTATGATCATGGAGAAGGTTGGAAATCCGTCTCATCAGCCAGTTCATTATGGACAAGTAGCAGCAATGATATCTATGCTGGCAATAGCGGGAATGTGGGCATCGGCAATACCAGCCCCTCCTATAAATTTGACCTCACGGGCGAAGCACGCATACGCACAAGTAGCGGGCTAGGCGTTCTCCGAATAGGAGACAACTGGGTAGGTAGCCCTTCTTATGGTACCACCGGCATCCAAATAGGTCTAGGCACAGATTATATGTACCTCGGCATGCATTCCGACGGTACGAACCAAAATGATGCGATCCTCATGTGGGCAGATGATGGGGATGATGACCTAAGATTTGTGCATTATCACTATGCCTATGGGGAACGGGAATGGATGCGTCTCTTCGGGGATGGCACCCTACGCGTCGCGAATCTTGGTGGCAGTGGTACCCAAATGGTCGTAGTAGACAATGATGGCGATCTGAGTACCCAAAGTATACCATCAGGTGGTGGCGGTTCGGGAAATTGGACTCAGAGTGGCAATAATCAATACAACAGTCTTTCAGGTAATGTAGGGATTGGTACTTCTAGTCCTCAAACCAAACTCCATGTAGAGGGTCATCTCCGTTTGGGTAATAATGATCAACTCCAATTTGATGGTACCTCCACCTACCTGAGAGAGCAAGGAAATGATCTAGAGTTTCATGCCGCTGATGATATTGAAGTACGACCCTCGGACGATCTTATGATCTATGGCGATCAGGTCAAGTATTACGATGGCAACTCCCAATATGCAGTTTTTGACAACGACCAGAGGAGAATCGGTATCAATACTAGTTCCCCTGCTACTAGCTTACATATTCGTAAATCAGGTTCTGATTTACCTCTTCGCATAGAAAACCTTACCCGTACCAGTTATTACAATACCGTGCTTACTATTTCCAATAACGGTTATGTCTACAGACGAAATGGAGCATACTTTAGCTCTGATCTTCGCTTCAAAAAGGAGATCAATACCATTGAGGATCCGCTAGCGCACTTGTTACAGTTGAGGGGTGTTTCTTATTATTTCCGCTTCGCGGAACAGTCTGACATGGATTGGCCTACCCAAAAACAAATGGGCGTCATCGCGCAGGAGGTTGAACAGGTCTACCCTTATTTAGTATCCACTGATGAAGAAGGCTATAAAGCCGTCAACTATCTAGCATTGAGCGCTTTGCTGATCGAATCAGTCAAGGAATTAGATCGAGAAAAAGCAGAACTTAAAGAGGAGCTCAATCAGTTGGAAAGCCAATACCAAGATTTACTCAGACGGCTTGAAGCTTTAGAAGAGGCGGCCAATCAGTAGCTTTAGCCAACAAGTTGAGGCTTGTAGGATTTAGGAATTTTATGATTATCGACAAATTACCATAAATAGTAATTTGTTGGACATGAAACAATATTTACTCTCCTTACTGTTTCTAGTTTTTGTGCCTCTCCTAAGTTGGGCGCAGATATATGTTGGGCCTAGCGGCGTCTTCATTCAGGACTCCACGGAGGTAAGTGCGTTCGGATCTCATCTTACAAGGCGCGGTCCATGGCAAGGGAGATTTAGTACTTTCGGCTAACCAGACACAGCATCTTGACGGCAATGCCAATCTGGTGTCTAATTTGAGAGTCGATAATGCCAGCGAAGTAATATTGGTTTCTGATTTAGGCATAGGCGATAGTCTCCGCCTAGAGTCAGGCATATTCAATATCCAAAGTCATGTGATATCACTTGAGCCAGCATCCTGGCTAAGCGAAGGTCCTAACAGTCAGATCAGGTCTTCAGGAGGATATTTTGAATCCATCCGCGACCTCCCTGCTCTACAAGACAGTAATTTATCCGGAACTGGTCTTTATGCCAGTCAATCCACTGATATAGGGTTTAGCGTTCTCCGAAGGGGGCATACCCCCCAAAGTTGGCAAGGCGAAAACAGCATCCCTCGTTATTTTGAGTTTATAAGTCCCGCCACTGATTCGCTAGAAAAGCTGCAACTTTATTTTCCTACGGCAGAACTTAATCCTACTCCCGATCAGGAGTGGGTGTTGATGCGATCTGCTAATAGCGGTGTAAGCTGGGAGTTGGTAGAAGAGGTGCATGACAATAATAATCTAATCCCAGTCAAAAACTCTGCAACTTCTTATCGATGGACCCTTTTTCCCAACACCATATCATTGCCAGTGGAGTGGCTTTGGATAGAAGCAAAATGGGAAGAAGAAGCCAGCCAGATCGATTGGATTACCAAAGAAGAGAACGTCTCACATTATTATGTAGAACGCTCTATTGATGGTCGGACCTTTGGAGATATTGGACAAGTCAATGCTTTACAAAATGGAGCAAGCTCCAATACTTATCAATTTAGAGATGTTGAGGCTAGAGCGCTAGGACTGGGGCAATTGTACTATAGGGTCAGACAGGTAGACCATGATGGACAAAGTAGTCTGAGTAAAATTATGACTGTTAAGATTCCGCAAATCAGAAACTACCTCATGGTGATGGTCACCCCTAACCCAGTGCAGGACGTACTGTATTATCAATATCAAAACGGAGACGAACGGCCGCTTAAATTACAAATGTCTACTACCCTCGGAAAAGTACTGCATCAAGAGGCGCTTAAACCGAGTATCGGACAAATGGCAAAAGGAGAGATTATTGTGAATCACCTTTCTGCAGGTTATTACTTTTTGCGTCTTAGCAATGATAGTGGTGTCTCAACTTTCAAATTTGTGAAGGAATAATCTTATTTTCGGGCTATGCTTATCCTAAACGGACAACAGCTCGAGCCCGGAGCACCCGAAGTCACCCTTTTGAACCGAAGTTTTAAATATGGCGACAGCCTATTTGAAACTATCAGGGTGTATAATGGCAAGGTGCCTTTTCTGCTCTATCATCTAGAGCGATTGCTGGCAGGGATGAAGGTCTTAGCGTACGATTTTGATCCAGAGGAATTCCGGCAGCTGATCACGAAGGAAATTGAGCGCCTCATCGTCTTAAATCAGGTAGATAAGCATGGCTACGTCCGTCTTCAAGTGTATCGTTCAGGAGCTGGGGCATATACTCCGGTCCAGAACAAGCCCTACTATCTTATGGAGGCGCAGTCTTTTAAGGATGACCCCTTTCAGGGAACGGCCTCCCAGCAATTAGTAGCCTATCACGCACTTTCCCTCCATTTTGATGCCCTCTCCCCTTTCAAAACCGGCAATGCCCTTCCTTATGTCTTAGCGGGTATCTATGCGAAAGAGCAAGGAGCGGACGATGCAGTACTCTTTAATCAAAAAGAAGTAGCGGACACGGCTGGCGCAAATATTTTTGTGGTCAGGCAGCAAAAGATTTCAACGCCCCCCATTAGTTCAGGCTGTTTGGACGGTGTAATGCGCCGACAACTATTTTTGCTTTGTAAAGAGCTCAAAGTACCCTTGGAAGAAAAAAAGCTTAAACTCAAAGATCTGCACCAGGCTGACGAAATTTTTCTTACCAACAGCGTTAGAGGGATTATCCCCGTCTCTAGGTTTGAAGATACTGCTTGGACTGGAGAAGCTCCTTTGACCCAGTTTCTTAGACAATGCTTACTACAGTTTGTTAGGGAGAAATTCCGCACCTAAAATGGGAATTTGAAAGGGTAATTTTTTATTAAAGAAGAGAATAAAACTGGCGAGTCAATGACTCGACAACGCTTAATTTACAAAGCAAAAATCATCCATTTACTGAAGCGAAACCCATTGATTATTGCTAAAAAAGGCATACTTTTACGAAAATCGGAAATAAGCTATGGCAAAGAAGAAAAAGCGTTGGGAAGGCATCGTGTACTCAACAGATCCCGATTTTGAGGGCGGATATGAGGATGAGGATACAGTGGAGACGCTCCCCCCGAGCAAACAGACACTAAAAATCCATTTAGATCGCCTAAAAGGCAATAAACTACTAACCCGAGTCGACAACTTTAAAGGTGCTGACGAAGACCTCAAAGACCTTGGCAAACAACTCAAACAGCTCTGTGGCTGTGGCGGGTCCACCAAAAATGGACAAATTTTATTACAAGGATCGTTTCGGGATAAGGTAGCGAATAAGCTGCAATCACTTGGCTATAAAACCAAGATGGTCGGCGGTTAAGCATGTAAGAACCCGATACTTCTGCCTATGAAATTCCAAAGGTTTACCCCCTTTCTTACACTCGTACTATTGATCTTTGCTTTGCCTACGCTCCAAGCGCAGGTGACAGTCAACGGTGTGTCCCCATTTGAAAACTATGTTTCCAATTTGCAGGGACAAGGAGTGACGATCAGTAATATCAATATTGACTGTGACACGCTCGTATTACCACAAACCGGTGGCTTTGATGCCACTGCTTCTACCCTAGGGCTAGACTCAGGATTAGTAATTAGCTCGGGTAGTATCAATAACCCCGGCGGATTTGGTAATTCAGCAAATGGCGGCACCAGTCCTCTACTCAATACCTTGGGCGGTGCGACTAATTTTACTGATGTATGTGTAGTTACTTTTGACTTTGTTCCCAACTGCGATACTGTCCGCTTTAATTATGTGTTCGCCTCCAATGAGTATCCCAACTTTGTCAATACGCAATTCAATGACATGTTTGGTTGCTTTGTCTCAGGGCCTGGTATAACGCCAAATACCAACTTTGCTTTGCTCACAGGCCTCGCAATTCCTCCTGCGATCAACAATGTCAATAATGTTGTCAATACAGGCCTTTATTTGACTAACCCCATTCCAGGATTTGATTATTTCGGACGGACCGTGGTATTAGAGGCACAGATTCCTGTAGTGCCGGGCCAAACTTATAGCGTAGTTCTAGCGGTTGGTGATGGTTCAAATGGTGGATTTGATGATGGCTATGATACCAGCGTCTTTATTGAAGCTATGAATTGCGACTGTCTAGGTACAGGACAAATTACGATGGAGGTCAGCAATGATAACAACATCAATAGTACCACCACGGTAGAAAATTGTACCGATGGCTTGGTTACCTTTACCAATAATGGCGATACCACTCAAGCAGTTACGTTTAACATGCTATTTGCTGGTAATGCAATCTTTGGTACGGACTATACCTTCCCTACCACTATCACCATCCCGGCAGGTCAAAGCACACTTACAGTCCCGATGCCGATTATCAATGATGGTATAATAGAAGGAATTGACACCATCATCATCGAAATTGATTCTTTAGGCTGCGCCCCAGAAGAGTTAACCATCCAAGATCCTTTTGATGCTGCTGCAGGGCCTGATAAGGTGCTATGTTCAGGTGATGTTAGTACCATTGGACTTCCAGCCTTGCCAGGCGTTTTATATGATTGGGATCCTCAATTTGGCCTTCAGCCTCCTTTAAACATTGCCGAGCCAACAGTAGGTCTCAACACACTGGCTCCTTTGAGTTATAATTATGTCCTGACCGCTATTGATTCCATCAATGGTTGTGCGGCTATGGATACAGTGAAGGTTGATTACATACCGATCCCAGTTGCCAACTTCAATCTAGATGCCAATGCCTGTGTGGATGCAAGTACTACCATTACTTTCACCCAGATCCAGGTACCGGGCATGATCTACAACTGGAACTTTGATAATCCTGCCTCTGTAACGGGCGCAGGTCCCGGCCCCTATGTTGTCAGCTGGAATACACCGGGTACCAAAACGGTTACCTTATCGGTTACCAATCAAAACTGTACCTCCACGCTGGTAACAAAAACCATTGTTGTCAATCCGATACCTACCTCCAACTTTACCGTAACCAATCCTATTTGTGCGGATCAACCCGCGCAAATTCTTTATACCGGCAGCGCTGGTGCAGGGGCTACCTTTAATTGGGATTTTGACGGTGGTATGGGAGGTACTGGTCCTGGACCATTTGGGGTTACATGGAGTATCCCTGGTAGCAAAGACATTACGCTCACCGTCGAGGAGCTGGGTTGTGTGAGTCCAGTATTTACGCAAAGCGTAACGGTCAATCAAGTGCCAACGGCCGACTTTAGCGTTCCGCAAAGCGTGTGTGAAGGAGATCTCAGTCAAATCGCCTATACCGGCAACGCTACCAATAATGCCGCCTACACCTGGAACTTTGATGGCGGGCAAATCATCAGCGGCGTTGGCGGTGGGCCTTACGTCATTCAATGGCTAACGCCTGGCGTAAAAACAGTCTGTCTACAAGTAGAAGAAAATGGTTGCATCTCCAACCTCAACTGCCAGACCATCAATATATTGGCCCAGCCCAACGCGAGTATTGATCCCGTGGCGGACCAATGCTTCTCGGGTAATAGCTTTAACTTCCTTTATAATGGAGAAGCCAATGTAAATACTTACGCTTGGAGTTTTGGAGCAGATGCGGTTCCCGCAACGAGTACCAGCCCAACGCCTCCGGCAGTCAATTATCTTAACCCAGGGATCAAAACCGTGAGCGTAGTTGTCACCCGCAATGGATGTGTAAGTGATACCGCGCAAATTAGTTTTGAGGTGATCCAAGATCCAACGGCGGACTTTACAGCATCGACTACCACGAGCTGTATCAGTGAGTGTATCACTTATACCTATACTGGCCTAGCCCCTGGACCACAGACCACCTATACTTGGGACTTTGGAGACGGGGCTGTTCCCGCGACTTCATCTCAGCTCAATCCTCCTTGTGTAGACTACACCAGCGGTGGCACCAAGACGGTAAGTCTAATTGTCAACTATCGTGGATGTCAGGATGTCATGGTGCAAACCATTACCATCAATCCAGGCCCAACCGTCAATGCAGGCGCAGATGTAGATTTTTGTGATGGTGAAGGCGGGGCTCAGATCAATGCTACTGTAACAGGTGGTACTGGTACTCTCTACTACAATTGGTGGTGTGAAGATCCTACAGGAGCGGCTTGTGGCCTTTCCAGTAGTGTCATCGAAGATCCTATTGCCAATCCTTTGGTTACGCCTTTTGCTCCAGATAGCATGACCTACTACTTCCAAGTAACGGATGTCAATGGTTGTGTTAGTAACATAGATTCTGTTTTGGTGATCGTGAAGCCAAAACCTAAAATGGATGCAGGACCAGACGTCAATATTTGTGCGGAAGGTCCCGGAGCGTTCCTGACAGGTGGTTTGGCTCCGGACAATCAAGCCCCATTGCCGATCAGTTATCAATGGTCCCCCTCAGTTGGTCTCAACGATGCCAATGTCCCGAATCCATTTGCAAGGCCAGATACCACTACCATTTACACCCTCCAAGGGATTTCTGTCAATGGCTGTAGCAGTGCCGTAACCACTTTGGATACGCTGAGCACAGTTACCGTTACGGTAGATGAATTGCCAATCGCCGAAGCAGGGCGTGATACCGCTATCTGTCTGCTCGATTCTGTGCAGTTGCAAGGCTCTGCCAGTGCTAGCGGCCCCAATTACACCTACACTTGGACGCCTGCTATTGCTGGAACTATAGATGATCCTAATATCCCAAGTCCTACCGTCAAACCTAATTTCACTACCACTTACTATCTAGTGGTTAGTTCTAGAGGTTGCGATAGTAGAGCTGACTCTATGACCGTAATGGTTGATAACCAGCCTACCTTGAGTCCTGGGATAGACGAATCGGTTTGTCAAGGAGATTCGGTAAGGCTTGATGGAAATGCGACTGGAGACCCCGGAGGCAACTTATATAGCTACCAATGGAGTCCTGCAGTAGGATTGGATGATCCGACTTTGGCGAAGCCTTTGGCAGCGCCTAAGCAAACGACTACCTATACCTTAATCGCTACCTCTGAAAATGGGGCTTGTGATTCTGATCCTGAACAGATTACAGTTACGGTAGAATCCACTCCTGTGGTCTTTGCCTTGAGCCCGGACACCATCATTTGTGAAGGCTCAGAAATCAAACTTTCAGCAGATCACGGCTTTAAAACGCCGCCAAGTAATCCGGTAAGCTACGCTTGGACGCCTAATGATGCCTCTATTCAATCTAGTCCGTTTTTACCTTCGGTAAACGTTATGCCGACTAGCACTACCCTATATACCGTAACTGCAAGTGCGCCTAGTGGTTGTGCGACCAGTGCGGAGATATTGGTTACGGTCAATCCAGAAGTAGTCGCTACCGTATCCGCGGATACGAGTCGATTCTGTGAAGGTACCTCCACACAGCTACACGTAAGCGGTGGTTTAGGTAATGCAAGCTTCCAATGGATTCCAGCCCTAGGCTTAGATGATCCGACTAGTACTGATCCTATCGCCAGTCCAAACGTGAGTACGACCTATCAAGTCGTAGTTAGTGAAGGGGTTTGTGTTGATACCGCTAGTTTAGATATCACTATCAATCCAGCTCCTGTAGTAGATTATTTCGCTTCGCAAGCCAATGGATGCGAAGGCCTAGAAGTGAGCTTCATGGAAAATAGTACCAATGGTGTCAATTATCTTTGGGACTTTGGGGACGGCAGCCCCGTAAACAATGAAGCGAACCCTACCCATGTGTATCCTGAGCCGGGTCAATACCCAGTAAGTCTGACAGTCGTAGGGGCTGGAGGATGTGAGGCAACGCTGAGCAAAACCATAGTCGAAGTATCACAAAGTGGTAGCGCAGATTTCAGCAGTACTCCAGACTTTAGTGAGAATCTGGCCTTGCCGAACGCTGAAGTCCAGTTTACGGATCTTTCAACCAATGGCGTAAGCTGGTATTGGGACTTTGGTGATGGCACGATTTCCAATCAACAAAATCCACTGCATCGCTTCAAAGGAGAAGGAGAATACTCTGTTAGCCTTAGCGTAACAGACCAAAATGGCTGTGTAAGTTTCATCCAGTATGGCCCCTATATTGTCATCAGCCCAGACTTGATGATCCCCAATTTGTTGACGCCAAACGATGATGGAGTCAATGACGTATTCAGAGTGCAATACGCGGGTAATGCGAGTTTCAATCTAGAGATCTTTGACCGATGGGGTCGCTCATTCTTTAGCAGTGATTCACCGCAAGATGGCTGGGAAGGTACAGATCCACAAGGCGGCAATGCCGCGGCAGGGGTTTATTTTTACAGCCTAAAACTAGGAGAAAAAGTATATCGCGGAGACATTAGTTTGATGCGATAAGCTGCGATAAAAGCAAAAAGGAAGCGGAAGTGCTGGTGAAAGCGCTTCCGCTTTTTTATATTAAGCCCTACACAATAGGCCAAATATGTCTTACTCTAATCCCCTAGCTGCTTATCTCGCGGGAAAAGCAAAACCTGCTCAGCGCAAGATAGTAGAGAAATGGGCGGCATCTCATCCGGACAATAAGTCTCTCCTCAAGAGCCTTAGCAAAAGCTGGAAAAACAAAAGTTTAAAACTAGAGGAGCTGCCGGAAATTGAAATAGAAATCGAATCAGAAGAGGGACTGCTCGAAGATTAATTATTTCTCAGATCCATCAATACTTCCTCGCCATAATCATCACTTTCTAATAGTTGGATGATATTACTTGCGACGGTCTGCGGATCCACCAAATCACCGTTTTCTTTTAACTCCACGAAGCGTTGCAGCATCGGAAACTGATCTTCCGTTTTGGTGCGGATCAGATCTTGCATTTTGGTGTCTACCACTCCCGGCGCTAAGGCCAATACCTTTATGGGATGTGCTTTTTCTTTTTGCTCCTCTGCTAAGACTTGGGCGTGCATATCAAAACCCGCCTTAGAGGAGCAATACATATTCCAAGACACATAGGGATTACGCGCCGCTCCAGTAGAGATGTTGAGGATCTTTTTAGGCAATGGCCAATCTTGAAAGCGCTGTACAAATTGTTCGGTAATCAAAACTGGGGTAACCAAGTTCACGACTAGCCCTTTTTCCAGAGTCTTCAAATCGTTACCGGAACCAATCTGGCCGATGGGTTCAAGTAGACCCGCATTGTGTACTAAGGTCAGGGAGTGGATCTTTTCCTGATTGATCTTTTGGAACAGCCCATGTAAGTAGTTGACTGAGGCTTGAGCCTTACTGAGATCAAGTTTATGATCGACTAGTCGAACGCCATTATCAGCCGCCATGCGCTGCAATTGCTCGTTCCCGGAACGGGAAAAACAATGCAACTCATTATCCCCCTGGAGTAAAGCTTCTGCTAAGGCTGCCCCTATACCCCGCGAGGTGCCAGTTATAAAATAGATATGTTTTTTCATGAACGATTGAATGATAGACGTTGCCCCTTCCCAGCAGCTCCAAATACTCCCTCATTATAAACCGAATAGCCATTGACCCAAGTTCTTAGCACTTGAGATTGGAAAGTCTGCCCCTCTAGTGGAGACCAACCACATTTGTATAGCACATTAGATCGATCGACCGTCCAAGGACGATTTAAATCTACCAGCACTAGGTCCGCAAAATAGCCTTCTCTTAGGTAGCCGCGTTCTACGATGTCGAAACAAATGGCAGGATCATGGGACATTTTTTGCACGAGATGCTCAAGGGTAAATACTCCTTGATGTACCATCTCAAGACCAGTAACTAGGGCATGCTGAACAAGCGGAGCCCCTGAAGGAGCCTTAGTATAAGGATTGTCCTTTTCTTCTAAGGTATGAGGCGCATGATCCGTAGCGATAATATCGATACGCCCATCCACGACTGCAGCCCGGATGGCTTCTCTATCACTAGCAGATTTAACCGCAGGATTCCATTTGATGAATTTGCCTTTATGGGCGTAGTCCTCATCAGTAAACCAAAGATGGTGAATACAGGCCTCTGCTGTAATTCGCTTTTCGCCTAAGGGAATATCATTACGAAACAGCTCAAGCTCCTTAGCGGTAGATATGTGTAGGATGTGTAAGCGGGTATTATGCTTCTTAGCAAGCTCAACGGCAAGCGAAGAGGAAGCATAACAAGCATCTACATTGCGAATGACCGGATGGAGCTCTACGGGAATATCGTCTCCGTATTTTTCAATATGGCTGGCAAGGTTTGCCCGAATAATCTCTTCCTTTTCGCAATGAGTCGCTACCAGCATAGGGGCATTACGGAAGATGTTATCTAACACCGCTTGATCATCGACCAACATATTTCCAGTGGAAGACCCCATAAATACCTTGATCCCACAAACAGTGCTTGGATCGGTTTTGAGTACCTCTTCGATATTATCATTAGAGGCCCCCATAAAAAAGGAGTAGTTGGTAAAGGCGACCTCTGCGGCTCGATCATATTTGGCCTGAAGTAGCTCTTGAGTCAAGGATTGCGGCTTGGTATTGGGCATTTCCATGAAGGAAGTAATCCCACCAGCCGCTGCTGCTCTTGATTCAGTAGCAATCTCACCTTTGTGCGTAAGACCGGGTTCTCGAAAATGTACTTGATCATCGATCACACCGGGCAAAAGGTAAAGGCCTGCAGCATCCACAACTTCATCTGCTTGAGGACTCAAATCCCTGCCAATTTGCGCGATTTTGCCGTCTTTGATAAATAAGTCTTGTTCGAGAATTTGCCCTTCGTTTACTGTGCGGGCATTTTTGATTAGTAGGCTTGCCATGTGCATTATTAGGAGTAATGCAATATACATTGGTTTTTTTATAAATTGCGGGCAAAGGACGATTGAGGCGTGAATACAAACGAACCTAAGCATATTGCCATCGCAGGCAATATTGGAGCTGGCAAAACAACTTTAGTAAAAAAACTAGCCAGTACTTATCAATGGGAACCGCACCTAGAAGCGGTGGATGACAATCCCTACCTATCTGATTTCTACTATGATATGTCGAAATGGGCCTTCCCGCTGCAGATATATTTTCTCAATAGTAGGTTTAATCAAGTATTGGAAATCAGGAAAAGTGAGCAAACCATCATTCAGGATCGGACGATCTATGAGGATGCTTTTATTTTTGCCAAAAATTTAAAGGATTCTCGCTACCTAGATGAACGAGATTACAATACTTATTTCGACTTGTTTCAGTCGATGAGTAAAATGATCAAGCCGCCAGATTTGTTGATCTATCTCAGAGCGGGTATCCCTAAATTGATCGAGCAAATCTCAAGAAGAGGCAGGGATTACGAAAGCAGTATCAGTATCAAGTACCTTGAGGATCTCAATCGCAATTACGAGGAGTGGATTGGCAACTACAAAGAGGGCAAACTGCTTATCATCGATGTCAATAAGCTTGATTACGTCAATAATCCGGAGGATTTAGGTTTGGTGCTTTCTAAGGTTGAAGCTGAGCTACACGGTTTATTTTAGGGGGCTGCTGCGCAGAACGTTTTTCTTGCTGCGGCATGCATGCCGCAGCTACTTGCGATGATCGTTCCGCGAAGCGGTGAGAATAAAAAAGATCCCGGATAATGCTCATAATGCGCATTTCCGGGATGACCTTTAACTTTCAAAAAATTCCCAGTCATCCCGGAATCTGACCTTGGGAGGATATCCGGGACCTTAAGAGG
>CAZHOC010000012.1:0-20084 GCA_964534295.1 uncultured Bacteroidia bacterium
GTATCAGACCAACATCATCCCTTACGACCGCCAGTCCAATAGCAACTGGTCGCAGCTACAGATGCGCGCCGTGCAAGGACCTCTCGCTGATCAAGAGGCCGAAGTCTATGCCGTCGTAGAAACCGATTGGAAAACCTGGCGCGAAATGTACCCCAATACCCAAGTCCTAACGGCGGAGACAGGTTTCAATCGCTCTTATGGCGTTTATCCTTATGGCAATTATCGCACCGACAATAATTCCTTACTGTTTCCTGTCGATCCACTCGACCAGCGCGTCCCAGCCAAAGAAAGAGTACACTCTATCAAAGTAGGGGATGAGCTGAAGAGCTTCCGTCAGAGCCTTTTTACGGATAATACTACCGTTATCAACGATCTCTTTAACAATGCTGAGATCGTCGTGGCCGGTAATGCCAACGATAATGTCTTTGTTTCCTTTGGCCGCAAACTCGCCGACGGCACAGTGCTAGAATTGAATGCCGTCCAGGATGCTTTGCCGA
The DNA here is from genome assembly GCA_964534295.1 of uncultured Bacteroidia bacterium. Taxonomy (GTDB): domain Bacteria; phylum Bacteroidota; class Bacteroidia; order J057; family J057; genus JBCAWW01. Next base: position 498 of record CAZHOC010000012.1, read on the forward strand.
TTATCATGAAGGATCAAGAAGGCAACGAATGGGATGTATTTGGGGTAGCGGTTTCAGGTCCTCGAGCCGGCGAGCAACTACCGATTTACCCATCCTTGATGGCGTATTGGTTTTCGATGGGAGCCTTTTATCCCGATCATCAAGTTGTAGAATAAACTTCAGTATAACGCTTCCCAGCGCCTCCCACGTACCTTTGGGTATGGGGGAGGTTTTTTTAAAAAAACTGCTGCGCAGAACGCTTGTCTCTCTAAAGTCATTTCGGCTCCCGATAACTATCGGGACAATGTGACAATCCCCCTTGTCATGCTGAGCGCAGTCGAAGCAACTTTATGAAACTCTCAAATTTTCATTTCGAGCGAGTCCCATCGGGACAAGGAGAAATCTCCTTGGCTTCAAGATGTAAATACGATTGAGTGATAGGAGATTTCTCGTCGGTCCGCTGCTCGGACCTCTGTCGAAATGTATTTCCGGCTGTAGCTGCGCGCATGCACGCCGCACCGAAACAATCGTTCTGCGAAGCAGAGAAACGATCAAATCAAACCCTCTCCCTTCAACCACTCATAGTTAGCCGTCACTCCCTCACGCCAGGGTCGCATCGTATAGCCAAACTCTTTGAGCGCTTTACTATTGTCAAAGGCGTAGTCCTTGCGCGACATGAAGTCCGCAATCTCTGGTGTAATCGTAGGTTCTTTGTTGATAATGCGTCCGCCTAGATAAGAGAGACCGGCGATAAACTTCAGCAGCGGTCCCGGGATCTGACGCGGTATTTTACTAATCCCCATCGAAGCGGCAATCTCACTCACCAAGGTCTTGAGCGGAGCATTCTCTCCGGAAACGATATAGCGATGACCATCTTGCCCTTTTTCCACGGCGGCGATATGAGCGGCCACTACATCATCGACATGTACGTAGGAGTTGTTGCCCGCAGGGATACCGGGAATATTATTGGCCTTCAAGGCAAAAAACATCTGTCCCCAAGTATGAATATCGCGGGGGCCTACGATCGCGGCTGGATTGATTACGACTACTCGGAGCCCAAGCTCACGACCTTTGAGAGCCGCCTGCTCTCCGGCCCATTTGGTCTTTTCATAGTTGATCCATGATTCATTGCCGCGCTGCGGAACGCTTTCGTCAATCATGCCTTTGACATCGCCCCAAGCACTGACGCTAGAGGTATGAATAAAGGTCTTAACGTTCTGCGTAGCAGCTACCTCAATGAGATTGCGCGTACCATCGACATTGATTTTGGTTTGGCGATCATTATTAGGTCGCCACATATTGGTATCTCCCGCCAGATGAAAAACGACTTCCGTACCCTGAGGTACGACTGCTTCAAGAGAGGCTTTGTCAGTCAGCGATCCCTCCACAAATTTTACCGGCAGATGCTTGATATATTTTAGTTCTGAGGTAGGGCGATGGAGCACGCTCAGTTCCCAGCCTTGCTCACAAAGTTTGTGGAGCAGATTCATGCCGAGGAAGCCAGTTCCTCCCGTTACAAAAGCAGTTTTACTCATGTGGATATCATTTTACCAATGGCGCTAAGTCGAAATTTAGCATATTTATTCTCTCAATATGAAGGATCCAAGCATATTAAGCCTGCCAGCCCGCTTTCAATCGGTGGCCTATCGCGCTAGCCGTATACCAGGCGTAAGCAATGCAGCAGATTTATCTCTGGGTGCCAATTGTCAGCTGTATGCTTATCAGCTATTGGCTTCAATGGGCTATCAATTGCCTGACTTTCGCTCCAGCGAGCTTTGGGAGGACGAGATATTTACCTTCCGAGTAAGGGATGATTTCCAGCCGCTGGACTTGATGCTTTACCACCGCAAGTCGGAGGCTTATGGCGCCCATGTCGGATTGTATTGGGGTGAAGGCCAAGTGCTGCATCTCTCCAAAGCCAATGGCACACCCAAGCTGGAAGCCCATGAAGCTTTAATACAACAAGAGAAATATGCCTGTTTTGTTGGGGCCAAGCGCCTCAAAGCTATTTCGTCGCGATAATCCGAATCCGCTTATAATCGGCTAGCCAGCCATCAGCAGTGTAATGAGTAGGGCGCAGGCTCTCTTGAGTGGCATCGAGGATTTTTTCTCTTTCCCCTTGGGGAACGCCAGCAAAAAAGCGATCCGCAAACATGCGAAACCAATCTTTCATGCCGTCTGGGCCTTTGAGTGGGGTAGGGCGGTCAAAGTGCTCAGCATGCAGCACTCTAAAACCAGCTCGTTCGAGGGCAGATGAGTATTCCCCGATGGAGGGGAAAAACCAAAAATCGATCAGCGAATTTTTCTCATAACCGCTAAGCGCTAGTTGCTGTTGTAAAGCCTTGACCATCTGAGCGATATTGCCTTTGCCGCCAAACTCTAGCACGATCCGGCCAGCTGCCTTGAGAGCTTGGGACATTTGCTCAATCACCGCTTCATATTCGGGAATCCAATGCAAAACCGCATTGGAAAAAATCGCGTCAAACTCCTTTGTAAAGCCTAGCGTTCGGCCGTCGGCCACCGCAAAATCTAAATCTGGATATTTTTCTTTAGCCTGAGCGATCATCTCAGGGGAACTGTCTACGCCAAATACTTCAGCACCAGCTTCTTTGATTTTGAGGGCTAAATCTCCGGTCCCGCAACCTAAATCAAGGATGCGTTCGCCGACTTGGGGTTGAAGGTAGGAGTAGATGCCTTCGCCAAATTTGGAGACGAAGCCGTGTGAGCCATCATATAGTTTGGAATCCCATTTCATACCTCATCCAATAAGTCCATCAAATCATCGATGCGCTCGTAATGCAAAAAACCTGGTTCCTCTTCCGCTTCTTCGCCAAGGCTTAGACCGTAAGGAGCAAAAGGAGCGGCGTTGACAAAGCTCATAAGCGCATCTAGGCTGGCAAAATGAAGGAAGACATGATCAGCTACCCCACGGTATGCACTCGCGCTTTCGGCATCGGGTAGGCTCACTTCAAATTTGAGATCAGCGCCTGCATCTTCTGCCTGCTCGACTACTTCGGCAATTTTGGCTGGATCGGTAAATTGATCGGTTCTAAGAATCAATTTAGGATGTTCGCTCAGTAGCCGTTCGTCATATTCTTCAAAAGGCAGGGTGATCAGGCTCCACTCAAAAAGCTTTTTGACCTCTTCTAATTCTTCTAGGCTCATCAAATTGAGTTCAAGCACTACTTCTGGACCACTCAACCATTGGACGATATTCCAGATGAGAGAAGACGAGAGTTTTTTGCTACTACCTCTTTCAAGGCTAAAGCTGATGAGATCAAAGCCAACTGCTGCGCTCGAACGAGCGTCTTGCAAACTGATAAGATTACTAACTTTAAGAACCGGACGCATAAACACTGATTTGGGCGCAAAGATAGAAAAAAGCGACCTTTGTCTGACTGTTTTGTAATTTACGACTTAGATTAAAAATCCATGTCTGACTTTATTCCATACTCACGCCCCTTTGTCTCAGCAGAAGACATGATCCAACAAACCGCGGAGCATTTTGCCTGGATGGATCAGCGGCGGACCTTACGCGAGTTTTCGGATAAGCCCGTACCGCGTGAAGTAATCGAAAATATCATCAAAACAGCTTCTACCGCCCCCTCTGGAGCGCACAAACAGCCTTGGACATTTTGCGCTGTGAGCAATGCCGACCTCAAAAAGCAGATCCGTGAGGCAGCCGAAAAAGAAGAATACACCAATTATCACGGTCGTATGTCTGATAGTTGGTTAGAGGATCTCAAAGCTTTTGGGACCGATTGGCATAAGCCCTTTTTGGAGATTGCGCCTTGGTTGATCATCGTTTTTAAGAAAGCTTATGATTTTGGCGAGGAAGGCGAAAAGCAAAATAATTACTACGTAAACGAGTCTGTAGGACTGGCGACGGGCTTTTTGCTTTCGGCTATCCATCAAGCGGGCCTCGTGGCCCTAACGCATACGCCAAGCCCGATGAACTTTCTCACCAAACTCCTCGAACGTCCTAGCAATGAGCGTAGCTATTTGTTGATTCCGGTGGGTTATCCTGCGGAGAACGCTCAGGTCCCGGTTTTGGAGCGGAAAGGAATAGGGGATATTAGTGTGTTTTTTGAGTAGGTTCTTGGCTCTTTTTCGCAAAAAGGGCCTCAATCCCGATAGCTATCGGGACGGCCCCCGACTACACGGCCCAAGCCAACACTTCGAACGAAGCCGGCAGGCTGAGGAGAAGTCTCCTGTCGCCTGATTGAAAAACATTTTGAGGTCCCGGAGATTTCTCGTCGGCCCGTTCCTCGGGCCTCTGTCGAAATGAAAGTGAGGCGATGGCCCTGTCCACCGCTCGGGAAATGGGGTGGCAAAGTCCCGAAAGCTTTCGGGAGGATTGCGGTGGACTAGCCTTTTGGTCCTTTTGTGGCGATGACAAAAGGACAAAGACTTTAAAAATCATCTTAGCATGACAGCAGCAGAAACCCTATACCACTCCATTGGCGAAAGTATGCCGGAGGCAGTTAGTAGCCAAATGTTTGGCAAGCCTTGCTTGAAGCTTGGTAAGAAAGCCTTTGTGTGCTTCTTTCAAGACGAGATGGTATTCAAACTAGATGGTGAAGCACATAAGGAAGCCTTGAGCCTCGACGGCTCGCAGCTATTTGACCCTTCGGGTAAGGGAAGAGCGATGAAACAATGGGTGCAGGTAGCTTATGACTACCATGAAAAGTGGCCTCATTTTGCCCAGGCGGCGGCTGACTATATCAAATCGCTTTAGGCTTTACTCCAAGGCAGCCCAGTCCTCAGCGGTGGCAGGTGCTTTTTGATATTCCATCAAGCCAAGCCATTTACCATCACGCTTAACCAACAACATTTCAAAATGAGTGGGATAGCTAGCTGTAGGCTTGCCGTCTAAGTCGTAAGTGGTATAATTAAAGATGCCAGTTTCATGAGCGGTGGTCTCATCGCCAATGCGTTGGGAGAAGCGAAAGTCAACCGAGGCCTTGATTTTACCAGCTTTAGTGTCGGCAAATCCCTGCTCCCAGCCTGCTAGGGCTTTGGAAACGGGAACCGAACTTTTGTTTTTGCCGGAGGCAAAAATGATGACCGCATCTGGGTGATAAGTTGCCGCATATCCTTCAAAATCTCCTTCCTTAACGGTGCGAGACAATTCGGCCCAAAATTGATCGAGCTCGGCGAGCCGAGTGGAATCGGCTAGTTCTGCTAAGTGGATGTGAAGCTTGGTGGCTTGAGAAGTATTTTCTAAGGTAGTAAAGCCAAATAGTAAGGCGATTGCGGATAATAGAAATATCTGTTTCATAGATTTTGGTGTGTATTGGTCTATATAATAAGCTTTTATGTAGAGAATGCTTGGGTGAATTTAGGGGATTGCCAGATCATTGTGTTACTTATCGGGAGTAAAATCATGCTCATTTGAGCAAAGAATGAGCGTTCCGCGAAGCGGTAAAAAAATACAAGTACTTCCTTATGCTCGCTGAACTTATCCATAGCATTTATCCAATCTCGAAACCTTCGGTTGCAGCACTTGAGGAAATAGCGAGTGCAAAGACCTTGGGAAAAAAGGAAGTATTTGTTGAAGAGGGGAAGCCCAATGAAAAGGAATACTTTGTGTTGGAGGGAATCGTAAGGAGTTTTGTTTTGAATCCTCATGGGGAAGAAATAAGTCTTAGCTTTTTTAGTGCGCTTAGCGTATTGTCGCCCTTGGTCTCTAGAACTAGAGATAGTCGGTCGCAGGTTTCCTTTCAAGCCCTTACTGAGGTAAAGCTAGCGGTCGTAAATGGCCATGCATTTGAGCAACTACGATTGAGCAATCAAGAGCTACGAAACTTTGGTTTTACGGTCTTGCAGAATGAATTACTGAAAAAGGTGGATAAGGAAATCGGTTTAGCTTCTCTCAAAGCGAAAGATCGGCTGATAAAGTTTCGAAAGGAGTATCCACAGTTAGAAAACCTGATTCCGCACCCGCACATTGCCTCTTATTTGGGCATCACTAACATTTCCTTGAGTAGACTCCGCAAAGAAATTAGAGATTAGGACTCTTTTTAACATTCGTTAATGACTTTGGGCCACGCATAGAGGATTTTGGGAATAAGTAATACAAAATTCTCAAATGAAAATCAGTCGTCTTATCCCCAAACTTTTTATGCTAATCTCTATGTTACACCCACAAATTATCTCCGCCCAAGGATTTAAAGAGCAGCTCATCCCCAATGGGAATACCCAGCTCAATGTCCAAATTTACCCCAAAGCGCAGGCTGAATTTGTCATTTTGTTACATGGTGGTCCCGGCGTGCCTGATCCGATGATTGAGATTGTACGCAGCCTAAATGAAAAGTATCAGGTGATTTGTTTTGAACAGCGTGGTACAGGTCAATCTCACAATCCGGATGGGGATTATAGCATAGAGGCCTATCTCTCGGATATTGATGCTATCGCGGATGCCTTCGACCTAAAATCTTTTCATCTTTTTGGTCATTCTTGGGGAGGTTTATATGCGCAGATTTATGCGCAAGAAAGACCAAGCAAGCTTAAAAGTTTATTTCTCTGTAGCCCTAGTTCTGGTACTAATAAAAATTGGAAGGCGACCGAGAAAGAAGTTCTCAACTTCAATAAGCAAAATGCGACTACTGGCGAATGGCTCTCGATGGGATGGTATTCGCTCATGGGTATGCTGGGCTCAAATAAAGCCCATCAAAGGATGTTTTACCTTGTCCTCAAAAACTACCATAAAGGATATGCGGAAATAACTGTCGACAAAGAGCAACTTGGGAGCATCATGGCTGCGCCTGTCAATAAAACTCGCAAAAGCATAGTGGATTATCCAGCCCTAAAAACTGTGCTTGATCCTTCCTTCCCGATTATGCTTACTTATGGTGTAAATGACATCTACGGCAGCAGTAAACAAGCGGTCATTGATCGATACCCGACAGCTCGCTTTGAAGAGATCAAGGCTTCTGGTCATATCCCTTGGTTACATAATCCGGGAGTCTTCGAAAGGATCTTAGCTGACTTTTACCAGTTAAATTAAGCGTTCTGCGCAGCAGACTCAAGCCTCATACAATTCAATCGGCAGATCATCTGGATCAGCAAAGAAGGTGAATTTTTTTTGGGTGTGTTCGTCTATCCTAATCGGTTCAGTTTCTACGCCAGCAGCATTGAGGACTTTGATTTGCTCTTCAATCTGATCTACCGCAAAGGCCAGATGGCGCAAACCGCAAGCTTCTGGTCTGGAGGTTCTCGCTGGCGGGTCTGGAAAAGAAAATAGTTCGATGATGTATTCGCCATTAAGTGCGAGATCGAGCTTATAGGATTGTCTCGCTTCGCGGAACACTTCCCTGATGATTTCCAGCCCCAGTATTTCGGTATAAAAGTGCTTGGACTTGGCATAATCAGCGCAAATGATCGCGATGTGGTGGACGTGTTTTAGCATAATGAAATTCCTAGAGCGGATTGCAATTTTGCGACAAAAAAAGAAGCTTAAGCCTATAAGTCAAAGTGATCTAAGATGAACAGACGAGAATTTCTCCTCAAAGGTGCTTTAGGGACGGGTGCGGCCTTGTTACCGCAAACTCGATTAGCCTTTAGATTCAATGCGTTTTTTCCCCGGCGGGAAACCTTAAACTTTGGCATCCTAGCCGATGTCCATCACGGGATGATGCCGGATACCGAACAAAGGCTGAGCACCTTCATGGAAGCGGCGAGGAAGCAAAAAGTCGACTTCATCATCCAGCTAGGGGATTTTTGCCATAAGCAGCCGGAAAGCAAATCTTTTCTCAAGACTTGGAACCAATTTAAAGGGCCAAAGTATCATGTACTCGGCAATCACGATATGGATTTGAGCTCCAAAGCCGAGATCATGGAGTATTGGGAGATGTCACAAAACTATTACACTTTCACCCAAAAGGGTATTCGTTTTGTCGTGCTTGATGCCAATTATCTCTATCAAGACGGGCAGTTTATTGACTATAGCAATGGCAATTTCTATGTGGACAATCGCCTTAGGACCTACATCGACAACAACCAAATTGAGTGGTTTGAAGCAGTCTTAGAAAATGCTACATATCCGGTAATCGTCTTTTCTCATCAGAGTCTATGGCATTATCAGGGAGGCGTCAAAAACAGGTTGAGCTTGCAAAAGATCATGGAAAAACACCAAGACAAGATCATTTGCTGCTTCAATGGGCACAATCATATAGATTTTCATCATCAGCAAAATGGCATCCATTATGTCGAGATCAATAGCATGTCATACCAGTGGGTAGGTGATCAGTCCCAAGTCAAGCAAACGCCGCCGGCCCTTTTGGAGCAATACAAATGGCTCAATCATCTCGCCCCTTACCAAGATCCCCTTTATGCTTTCGCGAGTTTAGATCCCGCGGGCAGTTTGGAAATTAAAGGCGTCCGGAGTCAGTGGGTTTCTCCCTCACCCACAGAGATGGGCTTAGCTAAACAGGTGTATGGCAATGAGTATTCGCCTGAGATATCTGATTACAAAATTGAGTTTTAGTAGCACCACAAAATTTTATGGTGCCAGTTTTTTTACCGCTGCGCGGAACGTTTATCTCTAGGGTGCGGCATGCATGCGCGCAGCTCCCGTCAATGATTCATTTCTACTTCGCTCAATGCGACAAGCTGATTGTCATGCTGAGCGTAGTCGAAGCACCTTTGTCGATCCCTACCCGCTGCGCGGAACGATTATTTGGGTAGGTGTGGCATGCATGCCACACCTACAGACACAATCCTACTCAACGATAAACCTTCGACTCACCCGCTTGTCTGCCAGCTGCAAATCCAACAGATAGAGACCCGGGCTCAAGCCATCCAGTCTTATCTGATATTGATTACCCCAAAAGTTCTGCTCCATAAGCAACTGCCCATTGAGGGTAAAGAGGCGAAGATGGACAGGGGCATTGGTAGGTATTTCGGCAAGTTCAATGTTGAGAATCTCCTTAGCCGGATTAGGGTAAAGCTTTAGACTTGTTGCCGCTAATTCATCCTCCACCGAGGTGGTGCTCAAATCCAAGATCCCCTTGGGATCAAACTTCACGGCAAAAGCTTGCCCATTAGCAGAGCCGGTGCCAGGCGCTAAGAGAGAGTCCATATCAAGTCTCAATTGTCCGGCAAATTTGCCCGTGAGGTAAAAGTCCCCTTCCGGATTGCTGACCATAGCCGTGTTCTCCCAAAAGAAAGTAGGCGCAGCAATGTACTCATCTACCAAAACGCCCACATCGATATAGTTTCCATCCTTGTCAAAGGAAGTCAAAAACTGGCGCGCACCATCATTGGAGTTGTTGGGCATAGGTAAGGTATCTTGATGCCCAAAGACAATGAAGCTAGAAGAGTTGGAGCCATAAAGACCACTTAAGAAAGTTGTTCCGTTGGGACGGGTGTGGATGGTGACACTCTGATTGCGGATATCGCCACTAGAGCTGACGTTGCCATAAGCGACATCTGTGGTGAATAGGCGTTCGCCCGTAGGGGAATACTTCAGTAAAATCAGCCTACCGTCAAAGTCATTAGGATCGAGCGTGGCATCGGTAAATTGCATTTGATTGCCATGCTGCATCGTGAGGTAGATATTGTCTTGCTCGTCTATCCCCATTTCGTGCGGATACTGAGTACTCCCACCATCCATGCTCCGCCACCACTCTAGCTTACCATCTAGATCAAAGCGCGCCAAAAATTGCCCACCACCCAAGACATTGAAGATCGTATCCGTGTCCCAGCCTAGATAGCCATTGAATATAGGGAAGCTAAAAAAACCGCCGTTGAGATAGATTTGGCCCTCGCTGCCGATCTGCATATGAGCCGAGATAAAAGAGCCATAATCTGGATTGTCAATCGTATTGCTATGCTTGAACCAAGCCAAATCGCCATTGGGGAGGTATTTGGCGAGAAACATCATCAGTCCGTTGTTGCCTTGATTGTAAACTAGGCTATCTACCAAAACCGTGTCTTCCATCGTACCAAAGACATAAGCGTTCCCCGCAGGGTCTAGCTGCATATCCGTAATGACCACATCGGCCGGAGGAGCAGACAAAATGCTCTTGGACCAAAGAAAAGTACCGTTTGAATCTGCTTTGGCCAGAAATCCACTCGGAGAGGTAACGCCCGTCATCGTGATATCGCCAAAATCCAAAATCGTATTGGCATTGGTCTGGCGATATTCGCCAGCCATAAAGACATTGCCATTGTTATCTGTCGCCACGGCATAAGCGTGATTGTTGGAGTTGCCAAAAACCGGCTTTGCCCAGCGCAAATCTCCAGCCTCATTATAAGAGGTCAAAAACATGGAGTGGTAAACGCTAGTCGGAAAGATCACGTCCTCGAAGCTAGACTTGCCCGAACAATCGCCTGTGATCACCAAATTGCCAACAGGGTCCAAAGCAATATCATGAGAAGTGGCCGTACCGGGTCCAGTGGTGGAGTTGGGGTTTTCTTCGCTATAACGCGTCCACTCAACTTGCCCTAGCATCATGCTAGAGCAGCTGCATACAATCAATAGAAATAGGAAAGGAGTTTTCATCTGCTTAGTTCTTACTTATGGAGATCCAAAAGTAGAAGCCTAAGCAGGCCGCCGAAATCCCCCATATGAGGGATTCTCGACCTTTTGCTTTATTTCAACTCTGCCAATAGAGAGGACAAATTGAGGCGCTTGGTATAGATATCGAGATTTCCATCTGCATCTTTGGGCCAAATCTCTTGGGGCTTATCCCAATAAAGCTCTACTCCATTGCCATCGGGATCATCGAGATACAAAGCTTCCGAAACACCATGATCCGCAAAACCGGTAAAAGGGTATTTGGCGTCGAGTAGACGCTGATAGATAAAGGCCAAATCCTTGCGAGTAGGGTAGAGGATGGCCGTATGAAACAGTCCCGTGCTGTTGTGGGGTGGGGGAGGACCGTTTTTGCTTTGCCAGGTGTTGAGGCCAATATGGTGATGATAACCGCCTGCCGAAATAAAGGCGGCCTGATCACCGAAGGTGCTGACAATCTCAAATCCCAAGAGACCATGATAAAAATCTAAGGCCTTGGGGATGTCTGAAACCTTGAGGTGCACATGACCGATACGGGTCTGGGCGGGTACTGTATATTCTTGCATACTCTGGAGTTTGTTTACTGCTGCGCAGAACGCTTATTTCTATTATAACACCTAAAGACAGATCAATGTGACAACATTGAATTTGGTCGGATTGTAGCGACACAAAATTTTCGAGCGAGCGCAGCGACGAGAAATCTCCTTGACTTCAAAATGTATATTACAATTGAGCGAAAGGAGATTTCTCGTCGGCCCGCTGCCCGGCCCTCTGTCGAAATGAAGTTGAGGGGGTGAGTGCTGCAAGGCAATGCCTTGCAGCCGGGACTAGCGTTCCGCGCTCCCGATAGCTATCGGGAGGCACAAAAAAAACCGCCTCACACAATGCGAAGCGGTTTAAGTCTTTACGAGTTAGTCTGACTATGCAGTCAAGTCTTTTACTTCAGCACCGGCAGCATTTTTCTTTACTGACTCGATACCATTTTCCATACCAGAGGTAGACTCATACATTTGGCTAGAACCAATCACCTGACCGTTGCCGGCTTTAAGGTTGAAGTGGTGCTTACCGTTTTTGGCTTCCTTGCGCTCGTAACGTCCATCGTCGCCAGCATTTTTCTTTACTGACTCAACGCCGTTTACGCAAGCGCTCTTAGTGGTGTATCCTTCACTACCAAGGATTTTTTGACCGTTTTTGGCCTTTAGGCGAAAGTAGAACTCGCCGCTTTTTTCACTTTGAAAAATTTCAAACATTTTACTGGAGTTTGAGTGATGTCAGATGAATGAGTATTAATCTTTACGTGCAATCTCTATTCCTAGATATTGCCGATACGATTTTCGTATAATTCTTTGCTTTCGTTGACCGTTTGGTTGAGGTCGTTCATGATAGCCGCAACTTTGTCTTCGATGCTTTTGAGCCCAGAGTTAATCTCTGCGATTTGGCCTAGGGCGATCGCTACTTCTAAGGCTTTGACCACATCAACCGCCTCAGTATGTAGGGCGCGTAATTGAGCGATGGCCGCAGCTGTATTGGCCAAGGTCTTTTCATAATCAGCTCTGGTAGTCTTAATGCCTTTTTCGAGTTCTTGACGGGTACTGGCATCATTGAGACCAGCGGTTTGGCGCTCCATCGCAGAAAAAAGATTGTCAGCATCTTGCTTGAGACCTTCATACTCTTTGTTAAGGTCTTCGACTTGCTTATTTACTTTTTCCCACTTGCCGTATACAGTAGCAAATTCTTTGTCTACGTTTTTGGCATTTTCCAAGGCTCCTTGAAGGCCGTTGAGCATATTGACGCCTTCGTTTACGCGTTCGTCAGCCTTGATCTTTTGATCTTCAAAGCTGGCAATCTGAGCGCGAAACTTCTTTTTGTATTTGGGGAGGTCTTCGGGGCTTTTGCTACAAGCCGCCAAAATCACGACCGAAAGTAGAAGTAATAGGGTGTGTCTATGCATGTAATTTAGCGTGTTCTTGTCCTTTTAGATGTAGAAACGAAAAAACGTCACTCGTATTCTTCGATTTCTGAAGGGAAAATAAGAAAATCTTTTTGCTATTTTGCATTCTAGGGGTTCGCAAGTATGCTCAAACAATTTATTAAACCGATTTATCATCTTTCTCACGATCTGCTGTTTCAAACGCGGCAGATCAACCCATTATTCAAACAAAAGCATGGCGGTTATCCCATTTTGCAGGGGCACATCTCCGATGAACACCTCGCCGACCCAGCTTTGGAAGAGATTTTGGTCAAAGGTTTAGAAGAGATTGGGGTTAGCGTGACTCCCTATGAGATTGATATTGAGGCTTATTACCAATACTTGGAACGCGCCCAATATCCCGTCACTTATTATGGTGGAGGACTTGACCCGCAGCAAAATTTCACCGAAAAAACCCTTGAGCACTACGTTTCGCTGGATTTCCTCAATTTGCAAACGGAGTCTGTTTTCATCGATGTCGCGGCTTGTACCTCTCCTTTCTTTCAGATCATCCGCCGTCTCTACGATGTAAAGGCCACGTATAATCAAGATTTGATTTTTGAGCCCGGTTTACACGGCGATCGCATTGGGGGTTATGGCCATGAGTTGCACTTACCCGATGGAAGTGTAGATGGAGTGACATTGCATTGCTCCTTGGAGCATTTTGAAGACGATACGGATACGAAGTTCTTCCAAGAACTCGAACGCGTCCTCAAGCCCGGCGGCCGAGCGGTGATCCTGCCCTTTTATTTGGCCCATGAGTATACCATCCATGTCGATCCGGCCTACAACTTGCTCAAAAACCACCGCCCGAGCATAGATCCCAAAGCGCGTCTCCGTTACTGCAGTTGGTATCAATTCTTCTCGCGCCATTACGATCCCCAAGCCCTACAAGAACGCATCCTCTCTCAGGCGCCAAGCCTCAAGTTGAGCGTACATCAAGTACAAAACTTTAGAGAGGTTGATCCCAATAGCTACCTCCGTTTGATTGGGGTATTTGAAAAACAAGCATGATCACCGAAACCAAATCTGTCGCCACGCCCGAAAAAGGCGAAGTCTCTGCTGTCTTGCTCCGTCCGGAAAATGCAAATCGCCTCCTAGTATTGGGTCATGGCGCTGGTGCGGGCATGTATCACCATCATATGGAATCTATTGCAACCCATTTGGCGGAGATTGGGATTGCCACTTTTCGTTATCAATTCCCTTTCAGGGAACGCGGTGGCGGACGAGACTCGCAAAAGGTTAGCCTCGCGACGGTGCGTTCGGCGATTGAAGCCGCCCACCAAATGGCTCCCGACCTACCCATCCTGGCCGGAGGACATTCTTTTGGTGGACGCATGACCTATCTGACGGCAGCCGAAGACCCAGAAAATCATCCGCTGCCTTATATCCAAGGCATCGTTTTCTTTTCCTTTCCGCTACATGCGCCGGGCAAGCCCGGCATCGAAAGAGCGGCCACTTTGGCCCAAGTACCGGTTCCTATGCTGTTTTTATCAGGCGAAAGAGACATTTTCGCAAAACGCGAACTAATCGAACCATTGCTGGCTGAGATTCCCAAAGCCACACTTTGCTGGCTAGAAACGGGTGATCATGGCTATAAGGTCCTCAAGCGCACGCGCCAAAATCCTCAAAGCATTTACGAAGAGGCAATGGGACATTTGCAGACTTGGCTGCAGGAAAATTTCTAGTAGCTACGCAAATTTAGCGTAGATACAGATCTTAAATTTTTAAAGGATAAGCGTTCTGCGAAGCAGACACAAATAAAAAACCCAAACAAACACAAGCCTAAATCCTCTCCAACTTCCTTTCGAGCGAGCGAAGCGACGAGAAATCTCCTGTCTAGCAAATTGTAATTACTATTGAGTGATAGGAGATTTCTCCTCGCCTTGGCTGGCTCGTTCGAAAGGAAAACGGGGGATATGTGCAGACTGCAGCTAGGCTTAAGCGTTCTGCGCAGCAGCAAAAATAATATCTTAGCGTACAGCTATCGAAGATCAAATCATGAAAGCAATCCCTTTTGATGCGCTCGCCAAATTACCGGCCTTGGAGCAGAAGTTTATCAGTCTTATCAAAGGACTGACCGCTGAGGAGTGGCAGGCTCAGACGATCGCCAAACTTTGGAAAGTCAAGGATGTAGTGGCGCATTTACTTGATGGCAATATCCGTACGCTCTCCATGCTGCGAGATAAGCATTTTGGAGAAAGTACTGATGCGAGTTCTTATGAGGAATTAGTCGCCTTTCTCAACGGCCTCAATGCAGATTGGGTCAAAGCCATGAAAAGAGTCAGCCCGGAGATGTTGATTCTCTTGCATGAAATAACGGGCCCCCTTTACCATCAGTTTTATGCCAGTCAGGACCCATTTGCAAAAGCAGCTTTTTCGGTAGCCTGGGCTGGCGAAGCAGAAAGCAAAAACTGGATGCACCACGCCCGTGAGTACACCGAAAAGTTTTTACATCAGCAGCAAATTCGAGATGCCGTCAATAAGCCAGGTATCATGAATAAGGAATTTTTCTATCCTTTTGCGGATATCTGCATGATGGCATTGCCCCATACTTTTAGAGCAGTAGAAGCCCCTGAGGGTACGATTCTCAAAATGCAAATCACCGGAGAAATGGGCGGAGAATGGTTTCTGAGGCGTATTGAACAGACATGGCAGCTCAGCAAGGAAGCTAGTGCGACCAATGATGCGGAAGTAATCATGGGGGCAAATGAGTTCTGGCAAATCGTTTCTAAGAGCAAGCGCTACACTGATTTTCCCGACAAGATTGCCACCAAAGGTGATCCAACTCTAGCCCAACACGCACTTTCCATGGTATCATTTATGGCTTAGGTCTTTGCAACAAAAGCCTCCACTGCTAGTTTTGCTTTTATGAAGTTTGGCAAGCTCACCGATCCAGATGCGATTTCGCAAGTTGATTTTTCCATTCCACCTGATGACGACCATCTTCGGGAGGTACTAGGCGGTAGTCCGGCAGCAAATTTTAAAGCTTATGTAGGTTGTCCGATGTGGGGCAACAAAGCCTGGGTGGGTAAACTTTATCCCAAGGGCACACCCCAAAATCAATATCTCGAGCATTATTCCCGCTCTTTCAATACCATCGAACTCAACACCACGCATTATCGGGTGCCTAAGCCCGAAATCATCCATCGCTGGCGAGAGATGGCTGAGGAAGGATTTATGTTTGCCCCCAAGATACCTCAGAGTATCTCCCATTATCGCAAGCTCAAAAATGCCGAGGCGGAGACCCAGCGCTTTGTAGAGACTATTCGCCTCTTCGAGGAACGCTTAGGTTGTTCCTTTATACAGCTGCATCCTTCTTTTGGACCGGAGTTGATGGACAATCTAGAATCTTATCTGATAGCCTGGCCAAAAGACATTCCGCTAGCCATCGAGTTTAGACATAGCGCATGGTTTTCGAAGCAACAACTGATTCCTGAGGCAAGGGCCATACTCCAAGCCCATGGAGTAGCTCCCGTCATCACTGATGTGGCAGGCCGCCGCGATGTTTGTCAGGTTTCCCTCACCAACAAGACCGCCATGCTCCGCTTTGTGGGCAATGCCTTACATGAAACTGACTACACCCGCACCGATGCTTGGATCGAGCGCATCGCCCAATGGGTAGCGCTTGGCCTCGAAGAACTCTACTTTTTCGTCCACGAACCAGACGATACCCACGCCCCCGAAATGGGAGAGTATGTCATCAAAAAACTCAACGAGCGCTTTGGACTAGGATTGGCGATACCGGGTATCCACAGTTTGGGAAACCAGCAAATGAGTTTATTTTAGGCTTTTATCACTCTGACATCTTTTGCAACTCCTTCAAGCGTTTTGCGATTGCTTTTTGACTGGATTTATTAGCTCCAAATTCTTTTAGTTGGGCAAGTCGATTTTCGTAAAGCTCTATTGCCATATCAATAACAGTCTTGCCTTCTTCTCCTTCTATTTCTTTTTCTTGCTTATTGAGGATGAAAAGGGATTTTTCTATGTATTCAATAGCTTTAGGAACCTTTCCGGCTTTTACAAGAATACTCGCGAGGTTCTGATATTCTGGAATCAGAAACGATGATTCTGAGCCGAAGGAATTTTCATAAATGTTAACCTTCATACAAAGATATTTATAAGCAGAATCAAAATCCGCTTTTTCACTATATGCAATTGCGAGATTTCCATAAGTAGATGCGAGTGTACTAGAGGAATTAGGGCTATTTTGATACATTCCCTTTGCTTTATTAAAACAAACTATGGCAGAATCAAAATCTTCCTGGATTGCCATAATTACCCCAACTTGTATATAGTTGGGTGCTAAGGCAGGGTGAGTTAAGCCTAAAGATTTTTCTTGAATATGTAAGGCCTTTCTAGCATAGAATAAAGCAGAATCTAACTGAGTATTATTTGAATTTATCCGTGTCCAGTTTTGTAGAATTGAGTATAGTTCGGCTATTGCAGAGTAAGAAAATGCTAAATCAGGGTGTAAAGGATCTAAAATATTTTCCTGAATCCGGATTGATCTTCTTATATAGGGCAAAGCCTCCATTATTTTTATTTTCAAAATAGATGTATCTCCCATCATATATTTTTGTTGGCCTTCAGAACTTAAGTAACCAGATATAAGAGAATATCCATAAGCAAGTCTCCTTAATGGGCGGGGATTAATATTCTGGCTGATTTCAATTGATTTTTTTGTGTAAAACTGGGCAGAATCATAGGCACCTACATCTTCATGACATGCTCCAAGGCTTAGGTAATAGATACTCAATTCATCTAATGGATTATCGATTACACTCGTTTGGTGAATTTGGATCGCTTTTCTGATAAAAAAGAAAGCAGAATCATACTGACCGATTCTTCTATAGGGACCTGAAATACGATTATAATTTTGAGCGTACAATCGCTCAATTTTGATTCCATTTTGTTTTAAGATTTTTATCGCCTTTCTATTATAAACTAAAGCAGAATCTTCTTGAAATAGAAAATGGAAATGATTTGAAAGATTGGAATAGGCCAAAGAAAAAACCTCCGGACTATATTTTGAGGTTTTTACCTTTTTCCCTAGGGCTACTGCTTTTTTACTCCATAACAAAGCCTGTTTTGGGTTCCCCATTTGACTCATTATTAAAGAGTAATTATCATACGCTATTGCAAGTTCAGATGGATAGATCTCTAGTTCTTCTAATATTTTTATTTTTTTGAGATAAGCTTCAGAGGATTTTTTAAACTCAAACTTGAGTTCATAAGCCTGACTTACTAGTTCTAGGCCCTCAATCTTTTGCAAAATGATTCTCTCATTCTCTGAGATAGCGAAATCCAACACTGCTCGTTGTCGGACTAAAGTATCGATAGTCGCCAGATTAGCCTTAGCATTCAGGGTATTGCTATCCAATAAGAAGATCACAGAATCTAGTTGCCCTAATTTAAAAGCTTCATAAGCTCTTCGATAATTGTCAGAAGCAATGTCTAAATTGATACGGGCATATTTCTTTGCCATTGCAGGTAAGCGCTTCTTGGTTTCATCCAATTGCTTTCTGAGCAGTTCTTCTGCATCCCAACGATTTTCAATTTCTTGTTGGAAATTGCCTCTCAGTTCTGTCAAAGCGGCTTCCTGATCCGTTTTTAATCTTTCAATAAACTGATCGTATTCAGCAGTAATGCTTTTGAGATTGATTTGATAAAGTTCTGTCTGTGCTTTGGCTAAAGCACCTTTTTCAGCCATGTAAATAGTCAATTCCCGATTCCGGGGTATGACCACATCCAATAAATCTCGATTATTTACTACTTCTAAGCCTTCTTTTTCCGCGCTAAGTTCAACGGAGGTACCATTGGCTAATCCCTGAAAGTTTAGATTATATACTCCCGTTTCATCAGTATCATCGGGGGTAGCAAAGTCAGCACTTACATAAGCATTTTGAACATATTCCGTTTTCCCTGTTTTGTATTGACTGTTATGGATGACAACCTTTCCGGTTAGTTCCATTAACTGACTGAATCCAGATATTATACTTAGACAGAATGTTAATAAGAGCAGTAGTTTTTTCATGTGGGGAAAGGCGTTAATCTTGATTATTTTGACTTTAATTGGATGGGGATTTCTATTCCTTCTAAAATGGGAACATTAGATAATTCAAATGGTCGATACCCTTCTTTTCTAGCTCGGATAGTTTGAGTAGGCTGACGCATACTCTTTGGTATATAGATTTTATAGTATCCATTTTCATTGGAAAGGGTTGTCATTTCACCTACCATAATGGTTGCCCCTTCAAGCAAAGCACCATCAGTATTTTTAACAACACCGCGTAATGTATCCAAGCCACTTAGTTCTACAATAAGTGAAATATATTTCCCCGGACTTAAGATATAGACAGAATCAGGCTTGATGGCTCGATAAGCTTCCCCTTGAGGATCTTGAAATTGGATTTCTACCCCATCTTTGCCGAAAAAATCCTGATTGACCTGCCGAAATGTAACTTCACATTCTCCATTTATGGGTTTGCGAACAGAATTATCTTTGTAACGAAGGATAACCTCACCTCTATTAGGCAAAACACAGTCAGTTTTACCGTTGATACCATGGACTAATACAGTAAGTGAATGGGTTTTGGTAAAAAAAAAGACTCCCCATATACCTAGTACCAAAATTCCTGTAAGAGGAATTATTGAAAAAAGCTTTAACCAGCCAAAGGGCTCAAGAAAAGTTTTTATTGGGTTTTCAAGAGTATTAGTAGCTAACAATAATGCATCTGCGATTCGATTTTTCTCTAGATTCATTTGCTCAGGGCTGATAATACCAGCTATAGTATTTTTTTCAAGCTCCTTAATTCGTCGTTTTAACGAAATGCCACTTTTTCTAAGCTTAGTTCTAATTAATAAATCGGCGGCCTCTTCTAATTCATTTTTACCAATTAACTGGCGGATTTCGGTGATTTTATCCAAATCGGACATATATCAAAACGGTTGACAAAAAAAATACCTTTGGAGAAGTAAGGATAAAAGATGCAAATGAAACTATCCTCGAATTAAAAAATTACCTCTTTTCCTACTTTAAGACAAATCGGATTTTTGTCTCTCTTCGTCCACGAACCAGACGATACCCACGCCCCCGAAATGGGAGAGTATGTCATCA
>CAZHOC010000013.1:0-13076 GCA_964534295.1 uncultured Bacteroidia bacterium
GGCCCTCGCCATTACTCATGGCAAAACGGGCGAGGACGGAGTCCGCGGCGCGCAACAGCACCACCGAGGCCCCGGCAATGGGCATTTCGGAGCTATCTGTGATAGTTGCACTGATATTGGTTTTCGGGCTTTGGGCCAAGGCATATGTCTGCATCAGCATAGACATAGAGATCCCAATCGCCAACTTGAGGAGAAAGCGCATAAACAAAATAGATTGAAGATTTTAGAGCTTTTGAAAAGGTCCCTTTTGCTCCAAGTTTGGAGCAAAAGGAGACTGTTGACTATGAGAATTCTTAGTTTCTGATCATGATGCGTACTCCTTCACCAGTGGAGCCACCATATTCTGCTTCCATTTCTTTCATTTTCTCAGCGACAACCGCTTCGAACTCTTCTTGAGTAATTTCTTTGCCTTTCTTAGGTTTTTCGATGGCCTCTGCTGGCTCACCTAGATTTACCTCCGTAGCAACAAGGGTGCGTTCGCCATCATTGATATCTACCTCCAAAACGAGTCCTGGAAGCTGGGTAAAGGCATCTGGCCCTCCAGAAACAGGGATTTGCGGACAAAACCAAGCGACGATTTTGCGAGTGCTATCTTCATAAGTAGCCTGCATCAAGAGATAGTCTTCGAACATCTTTTGCTCACCAGTGATTTTCCATTCGTAATTAGGCATATCACCATTGATGCGAAAAACTTTACCCATAAACTCACGCTGCTCGATCCGCTTCTCTTCTTCAAAGTTGAGATAGAAGCTACTCTCCGGCTGATGCATCACCATACGCACTTCAGCACCACCGCTGCTACCGTTCCAGCTCATGCCTTCGTTTGCATGTGCCGCAGGAGGCTCTTTAAAGATGGATTCAGTTTCATTAAAGTGAAGAACCTTAAGGGTCGTTTGAGAATTAGGAATTTGGGCAAGCATTGCCTCATCCATGCCTTCTGGCAGTTCAAATTCGAGATTAATTTTTATGGTCTCTTTATAGGTTACGGTCCCCTGAGTTTGGGCAGCTAGCAAAAACGGGAGAGAGAGTAGAATGGTTAATAAAATAGATTTCATTGCTTTAGGATTTGCTACGAAGATATATGCTCTCGTGGTTAAGCGTCCTTGCAATAAGGTTAAAAAAGGTTAAAATATTACCTATCAGCCGCTTGGAGCCGTAATTTGCCAATATGAAGCTAAGCAATCGCATTCGTTTTTCACTTGTGTTAATGAGTAGTAGCCTACTTCTCCTGGGAGGATTTTTGGCTTATTGGCTCAATGGCACCTACAAAGAGGAGCTTGCTCAACTCAAATCTGAGAGCCATTTACTCTTCTTGACTTCGGCCCAAGATGTCGAGGATAAACTGCTGCGCCAGGTCTTTGTCAAAGGAGTTGCCATTAACGAACCTCTTGCCTTCCAATCTCAAAATTCATCATTTGAGTTTAACCGAGAAATAAATACTTCCTCTTTTAGTGGTAACTGGATCGATAGTTTTCAGGAAGCCCCTTTAGACCCTTGGCTAAACAAACCTACCTCCGTTGAAGTGGGTTTGCCGATCAAATTCGAGCTAGAAAATGATGCGAACTCTAATCTTAGAGTCATTGTAAAAGAAGATACGAATGCCCGATCCGAAGAAATTTTCAGCATCCTTTCCATGTTTGGCGATAGCGCTACTAATGAGCTAGATAAGTTGGGCGATGGACAGGTCAGGTTCATTTTCACCGATACATTTGAAGATAACGCCAATGATCTATTGGCCGCGGAGTTTCAAAGCAAATTGAGCCCTGAGCAACAAAAAGTGGGTATTCGTATTATAGCACAGGCTGATTCACAATACTTTTTCCGCCACAATATCGGCGATCGCTTCTATCGCAATCCCATCGATGGACAGGACCTGGCCCTAGACCTAGGCGAATATCAGAGCTACATCCTACAAAAAATGTGGCCCCAAATTCTTTTTTCCCTATTCCTCTTTGCGAGCATTGCCCTAGCTTTTTATCTGGTCTATCGCAGTCTGCAGCAACAACGTAAGTTAGCCGCGCTCAAAAACGACTTTGTGAGCAATATCACCCACGAGCTTAAGACACCTATTACCACCGTGAGCGTAGCGATCGAAGCCTTACGCAACTTCCAAGCGCTAAACGACCCTGCCAAAACCGAAGAATATCTAGACATCTCTCAAAACGAACTCAATCGGCTTTCCATCCTAGTAGACAGAGTATTGCGCATGTCTCGTTTTGAGCATGCTACCCCAGAGCTCAAAAAGGAGCCACTAAACCTTCAGGAGCTTTTAGATAACATCTTATTATCCTTCAAATTGCGCTTCGAGCAGCGTCAGACTGATGTCAATTTAGACTATCATGGCGACCAATTCATGGTTTCTGCGGACAAGGCGCATTTAAGCAGTGTCTTATACAATCTCATTGATAATGCCCTGAAATACAGCCCTGAACCTCCCAAAATCGACATCAAGGTCTGGGAAGACAAGGAGCAAGTTTGGTTGCGCATCAGTGATCAAGGCATCGGCATTGAACCCGAATATCAAAAAAAGGTCTTCGAAAAGTTTTTCCGAGTACCCACTGGCAATCGCCATAATGTCAAAGGGCATGGCCTGGGTCTCAGTTATGTCGCAGACGTAATCCGCCAGCATGATGGAGGGCTCCAATTAGAAAGTAAGCCCGATGAGGGGACCAGTATTACTTTTTCTTTGGACCGCTTCGCGGAACGCTCAACCCACTAATCCTACATGAAAACCAAACTCCTTTACGTCGAAGATGAGCCCTTTCTTGGCAAAATCGTCAAAGAAAGCCTTGAAAGCCGTGATTTTGAGGTTCGCATGGTCGCCGATGGCGCCAAGGTCATGGAAGAATACCACCTATTCCAACCTGAGATCTGCGTCCTAGATGTGATGCTGCCCAACCGTGATGGCTTTAGCATCGGCAAAGAAATCAACGAAATTCGTCCCGGCTTGCCTATCATTTTTCTTACCGCCAAAACTCAAACCGAAGACTTGCTAGAAGGCTTCCGCTCTGGCGGCAACGATTATATCCGCAAACCTTTTAGCATGGAGGAGTTGATTGTCCGGATTGACAATCTTCTCAGTATCAGTCGTTCCCAAAAAGCCAATAACAAGCTCGATGAATCTGTCGAAATCATCAAAATTGGCCAATATCGCTTTCATCCCAAAAAGTATGAGCTTAGCCTCGGCGATGAATCTCGCAAACTTTCACATCGTGAAAGCCAACTTCTCCACATTTTGCTAGCCCATAAAAGCCGGACCGTAGAGCGACAATTGATTTTAAAAAGTGTTTGGGGCGATGACTCCTTTTTCAATTCTCGCAACCTAGACGTTTACATTACCCGCCTGCGAGGCTACCTCAAAGCAGATCCAGAAGTAAAAATTATTACCCTCAAAGGAGTAGGCTATCATTTTCAGGTGGGCAATTCCTGAGGATTTGTAATTTAGGGCTATGATCTCAGCCCGATTTTTTGCCAAGTATTGTTTTTGGCTTTTTTCTCTTTTCCTTTTATCCGGCCAAAGCTCCTTTGGACAACAATTTGGTATCCGTAACTACTCAGTGGCGGATGGATTGGCTCAATCACAAGTCTTTGCCATCAATGGGGATAGTCGTGGTTTTATTTGGCTGGGGACCCGTGGCGGTGGACTCAGTCGTTTCGACGGCAAAGAATTTCAAAACCTCAGTTCTCAAGATGGCCTCATCAACAACTACATCTGGACCATTTGTGAGGACTATAAGCAAGACATTTGGCTAGGCACCGACAATGGACTTAGTCGCTGGGACGGGATTCGTTTTCACAACTATTTACTTTCTGATAGTCAAAGGGTACCGATTTATAGCATCGTTGCTTCAGCATCAGACTTATGGATAGGTAGTGGGGCAGGCTTATTTCGCTATACCCAAGACAGTCTTTATAAAGCAGATGGTCTTTTATCAGAGATATCCGGCGAAGTAAATAGCTTATACTTTGACCCCTCCGGTACACTTTGGATCGGGCAAAGAGGTAAAATCTCAGCCTGGGACGGCAGCAAACTTACTAGCTACGGCCGTAGCCAAGGGGTACCCTACAATCGCGTCATATGGGACTTTTGCAGTGATGCAGATAGCAATTTATGGGTCGCGACCTATGGCAGCGGGCTCCTCAAACTGACAGGCAAGCGCTTTAGAAGGCAACTCACCAATACAGAGATCAACCGTGGCTTTTTATTCGACCTTCATTTTAGTCAGGAGGGGGAGCTGTGGATTGCTACGCAAAACGCTGGAGTCGCACGCTATAACCCGCGTGAGGGCAATTTAGATCTCATCCAGGTTGAGGATGGACTTTCTGCTGACTACATCCGCAAGATTTGGGAAGATCCATGGGGCAATCTTTGGTTTGGTAGCTCAGGCGGAGGCCTTAGCAAATACTTTGGGCAACAATTCAAACACTATGACCAAAGCTCAGGCCTCCCAGGCCGGGCCGTTTATTCAGTGCTCGAAGATACGGATTGCAATATCTGGATGGGAGCGGGAGCCAATGGCCTGGTTCGTTTTAGCGGCGACAGTTTAGCCTTGTTCAATACCGCAAATGCTATCTCTAATCGTAAGGTCAAAGCCCTACATCAAGACCGCTTCGGTCGAATTTGGGCAGGAAGCGATGGTGGGGGTTTGAGTGTATTCCTTGACTCCAGCATTGTTTCTCTTAGCCTTGCAAACGGTTTAGGAGACAATTGGATCAGAGATATTGAAGAGACGGCAGATGGTAGTATCTGGCTAGCCACTACCGGCAACGGCCTCACCCGGATTCGTTGGCCGGAGGCCTCTCCTATCCTACCAAGAGAAAATATTTCCATTGTCAATCGAAATCGCGGCCTGCCCCAAAATCATATCAATTGCTTACACGAAGACAAAGAAGCGAGGCTTTGGTTCGGTACTGCCAGCCAAGGCATTGGCTATCGTGACAGCAAAGGCAAAATCACCCATTTACCTCTCGAGGGAGGCTTCTCCGCCAATCAAGTTCGCTCTATGATTGAAGATGAGTATGGCTATCTCTGGGTTGGTACTGCGGGAGGTGGGCTCAAACGCCTTGATATCTATTCAGATTCAAGCGCCATCCCCATCAAAACCTTTGCTGATGGTTTCAATTCCACCAATGTTTATCTCTTGGGGCTCGATGAATTACAAAATCTTTGGATAGGGACTGAAAAAGGGGTTGAACGAGCCAATCTTGACCCAGACCGCAACATTATCGAACTCAAAGCCTTTGGACGCTCAGAGGGCTTTGTAGGAGTTGAGGTTTGCCAAAATGCTTTTTACAGAGACAAGGAAGGCCACCTTTGGTTTGGCACGGTCAATGGTTTGACCAAATATCTGCCTGAGCAAGCTCAGCAAAGTTCTCAAGCGCCTAGCCTCAGTCTGACCAATATCCGCCTAACTTATGAGCCGCTTTCAGAGACACGCTTTGCCAATAAAATCGGCGCTTGGAACCAACCATTGGATACCCTGCAATTTCCTTATGACCAAAACCATATCGGCTTTGATTTCCTAGGTATCAATCATCAAAATCCTGAGCGAGTGCGCTATCAGTGGCGCTTGGATGGAGAGGAAGAAAACTGGTCTCGCTTGTCTACCAACACGAGTGCGACCTACTCCAATCTTGAACCAGGGCTTTACAAATTTTTGGTTAGAGCCTGTAATCCTGATGGTACCTGCAACGAAATACAAGCAGTAAGCTTTGAGATCTTGCCGCCTTTCTGGCAAAGGTGGTGGTTTATCCTTTCTGGTATTGCACTAGGGATTGCGATCATTGCGCTCTCATTTCGCTTTAGGATCAATCAGGTACGACGCAAAGCGGCCGAAGAGCGTCAAATCCTTGAGATGGAAAAGGACCTCCTTCGTTTAGAGCAAAAGTCTTTGGGCTTGCAAATGAATCCGCACTTCCTTTTCAATGCGCTCAATTCCATTCAAGCACTAATCGCAGATAATGATGCCAAAACGGCTCGTTACTATCTGGCAAAATTTGCCAAATTGATGCGTTCTGTATTAGATAACTCGCGCAACAACCTCATCCCTCTGCAAAAAGAAATACAAACCCTGGACCTTTATCTGGGCATCGAACAATTTAGCCGTGATAATGCCTTTAACTATACCATCGAAGTGATGGGAGAGGTTGATCCAGAAGAAGTGATGATTCCGCCGCTTTTGGTACAACCCTTTGTTGAGAACGCGATCATTCATGGTGTAGCACATCGGACAGAGACAGGTCAAATCGATCTGCATTTCAAACGCTCGGGCGATTTTTTGGAATGCCAAATCACGGATGACGGTATTGGTCGTGAGAAGGCGAAAACCATTCGTTCTCAGCAAAGTCACACGCATAAATCTACCGGTTTAGAAGTGACCCAAGAGCGACTCGATATCCTCCACCGTGATGAGGAAGGTACGCTTGAATCCAGTATTCAATTTGTGGACCTCAAACATGAGGATGGTAGCGCGGCCGGAACGCAGGTGATCGTAAGATTACCTATGCGGGAAGAATGGGAATAGTGAAGAATGTAGAAGGCTGAATATCGAAGCTAGATTACTGAAGGAAGGGATAAGCGTTCTGCGCAGCAGTAAAACAAAAAAGATCTCCATGAAAATAGCCGCCGCACAAATATCAGCAACTGTCGGAGCCATTGAGGCAAATCTGGACGCTCATTATCAGATGATCGCAAAGGCCGCAGCGCAGGAGGTGGATTTGATCGCCTTTCCAGAGATGTCAATTACGGGCTACTGTCGAGAAGAGGGACGATCCTTGGCTTTTGACATCGACGATGAACGCCTATCCCCTTTACAGCAACTAGCTGATAGACATGCCATTAGTATTATCGCTGGAGCGCCCATTGCGATCGAGGAAAAGCTTTATATCGGCTCCTTTGTTTTTCAAGCTCATGCCCCGCTCCAGATTTATTGCAAGCAATATCTCCACCAAGGCGAAGATGATTTTTATGATGCTTCCTTTGCTTATGACCCCATTTTACAGCTAAAAGGAGAAAGCATTGGCTTGGCGATATGCGCTGATATAGATAATCCTGCTCACCCGGCCAAAGCCCAAGAAAATGGCATCAGTCTGTACGTACCGAGTATCTTCTTCTCAGAAAAAGGAATCTCCGCTGGCCATCAATTGCTCAGTCAATATGCTAAGAGACATCAATTTTGTATTTTGATGTCTAATTATTGCGGTGCCCACTGGCAAGCACAATCAGGCGGAAGAAGTGCCTTTTGGGATGCTAATGGCAATCTGATTTCCGCGCTCGGGCCCCAACATCCAGGCCTCCTCATCGTAGAAAAGCAGGCCCAGACTTGGCAGCAGATTTATTTATCTGACTTACACTATAGCTAAGGGTCTTTAGCTCAGACTGACAAACACGATATGGCACTGCATCAAGCGCTGGCAGAACTCATGCTGCCCATACCAAAAGGGGCAATAAACCTGCGGGATGATCGTAAAAAAGAAGCGTGGCGGGTGCAAATTGCGCCATTTTTGCTGTCAAAGTATCCGCTCACCCAAAGTTTGTACCAAGACATTATGGGGGAAAATCCGAGTCATTTCAAAGGCCCTCAACATCCTGTAGAATGTGTTTCCTGGCTAGAGGCCGTCAAGTTTTGTAATCAGCTTTCTACCCAAATGGGCTTATCGCCTTATTATGAAATTGATGAGGCGAAGCAAATGTTTAGGGCGAAAACCGAGATGAACGGATACCGATTACCAAGCGAAGCCGAATGGCAGTATGCTTGCCAAGCGGGAAATACATCAGCTCGCTACGGAGAGCTGGCCGAGATTGCCTGGCATAAGCAAAACTCAGCTGGCTCGACCCAAGCAGTAGGTCAGAAAAAGCCTAACGAATGGGGCCTTTTTGATATGCTGGGCAATGTCTGGGAATGGTGCTCGGATATTTATGATGAGGAAGTTTATGGTTCTTATCGGGTATTGAGAGGAGGAGGCTGGTTTGATGAAGCCAGAAGCATACTAGCTACCAATCGCCGCAGGAGTCATCCTGTGGCCATGAAAATTGAAGACCTTGGATTTCGGATCGCCCGGAATTTAGATGATATTTAAGCACACATGAAACTCTTTCTCCAAATCCTAGGAGGGCTATTATTAGCGGCCTTTTTGACCTTAGCCACCCAAGTAGGCGCCATTGTGGTATTGCTTTGGTGGCCGATTAGATTACTGCTGCGCAGAACGCTCAAACGAGTCAAATATGCCAAATGGATTCGCGCTGGTGCTTTTATGGCCTGGTGGTGTCTGTGTTCTTTGGTGATTATCCCCCTTTTGGCGCCGCCTTTGAGTGGTCGTGAAGCCATGCCGGTTTGGAGTAATCCTCACTTGAAGCCACAACACATTGGCTATGCCTTGCTCAACCGCCACTACGTCCGTCCCCAACTCAAAACACTGCTAGAAGAGTCCGCCGTCCAACTAGATAAAAAGTATCCCGGTAGCGTCATCGCTTATCTCGATTGTTGTTTTCCGTTTCGGAACGGTTATCCCCTACTCCCCCACCTCAGTCATAATGATGGGAAAAAAGCGGATATCGCCTTCTTCTTTAAAGACGCCGAAAGTGAAGAATATCTCCCTCTAAAAGCAAGAACGGTCATTGGTTATGGGGGAAGCGTTCCGCCCCGCGCGAACGAATACAGTCAACCTGCCGCCTGTGCCCAAAAAGGCTACAGCCAATACAGCGCGATGTATAAGTACTTTCCGCAGATTGAAAGTAGGGCTTTTGACGCTGAGCGGACCAGAGAAATGTTACGCATTTTTGCACGCCATCCCAATACTGGTAAATTGCTGCTAGAACCGCATATGAAGTCTCGCCTACGACTTGGCAGCTATAACAATATCCGTTTTCATGGTTGCAAGGCCGTCAGACATGACGATCATGTGCACGTGCAGTTATGAGCGTTTATCTAGCCAATAGTAGATTGCCTTTTTGTACAAATTCTTGCCCCTCATCATCGGTATATTTTACAATCCAGTAGTAGACTCCTCCGGGGGCGGCTTCGCCGAACGCTTGACCTGCCCAACCAGTATCTACTAATTGCGTTTCAAATACCCTGCGGCCCCAGCGATCATAAATTTGCATACGGAAATCTTCGATACTTTGGGCCTTGAGAGGGCGAAATACATCGTTGATACCATCGGCATTGGGACTAAACAAATTGGGCATTTCAAGAGTGCCGGGGCAATTACCTGCGTTTTGAACAATGATACTATCTCTATTCCAACAGAGATTATCGTTCAGCGCAGCTAGGTAATAAAGACCGGGACTGCTTAGGCTAAGACTAGTTTCTGTACTCCCATCAGACCAAAGGTAGTCTAACCAGTCCCCCGAAGGCTCAAGAAAAAACGTATCTCCTGCGCACCATGTCAAATCCATCCCGAGTTCAAGAGGAGTCTCTCCTGGAAAAATGTTGATAGAGCTACTGTCTATACAACCACGTTGATTACTGACGATCAATTGATATGCACCCGCTTGGTGCACCCAATTGACATTATCATTACTACCATCTGACCATTGATAAGTCGCGTAGCTAAGTAGAGGACTTAGCATTATACTGTCTCCTACGCACAAGGCTTGATCGGCCCCTAAAGCTGGGGGCTGAATCGCAACATTTACTACTAAAGTATCGCTCACCTGACAGCCGATCGAATCTGTCCCTTGCACCCAATAGACGCCAGGGCCTTGGATAGAGTTGATATAAGTTTGACGACCATCTGACCAAATAGGATCGGTGTATTGATTGCCAATATTCAGCACATAAATCTCATCACTGCATAGACTGGTATCTGGCCCTAAATCTTGGATTTGTACATCCCCCAAATTGACTTGAATACTATCACGAAAGCTACAGCCATAACTATCAGTACTTTCGACCCAATACAAACCGGGGCCATTAGCTGTAAAAGTGGATTGAGTGGAGCTATCTGACCATAGATAGGAGACCGCATTATTAGCTGCCGATAGAACGATGGGATTAAACTCGCACATCGTTGTATCTGAACCGAGATTAGCGTTCGCCGGTGGGCGGACATATAAAGTAAAGGTATCCCGGTCTACTAAATCACAGATCCTGCCCGTAAGAATATAGGTAGTGGTAGTGTCTGGTAATATCGTCCATTTACTCGAAACCGATAATTCCTCTTGGGGATTGGCTAAAGTACTCCAACTATAATTCCCAGCACCCGTTGCTTCCAAAGTATAAGGCGTTTGAGCACATACCGTATCTTGAGGCGAGATTACTGATACATCCGGCTGAACATAAGGCAAAACGGAAACATCGTCAACATAATAATAACTGGATTTCCAATTACATCCACTTGGGGTAGTACTTAGATGAGATTGGGCATAAAGTAATATACCAGCTGAATTATTGGGCGTATTAAATACACCTATAGTTACAAAACCAAAAGTATCAGAGGCAACAAAAGTACCCCCTATTCTATACCAATTTAGACTATCTTTAACGTAACTAGGGTCTACAATTTGTGGCAGGTCAAGGATGCGTTCGTGATAATTAGGTCGGTCAATCTGATCATTGGTAAACAGCATTCCAAACTGACGAGCAAAATTAGTGGAATTTTCTCCCCAGCTTATATAGTATTCCCCACAATAGGTCTGCCCTACTTGTAATCTTGATAATAAAGGGGTTTGAGCATATTCTTGATAATTAGAATTTGCGTTAAAGTATAACCCCATATATCCTTCTCCACTACGAGGTCCTTGAGGTCCAAAATTACATGAATCGCCCTGCAAGGTTAAAATATCCCCTCCTCCTGCAAAGCAATTTGCTGGCGCATAAGTTGCAAATAAATCAGCAGTCCCTTGGGTGGGTTGTACCCAATCTTCAATAAAATCCTCCAGTCTTTCTCCTATTAGGACGTTTTGAATGGGAATACATGGAGTATCAATCAAAACCTCAAAGCTCGGATTGGGGATGAGGTTTTGACCAACTAATTGTAAATTCCATCCAAACCACAGTAATCCCCATATAAGGAGAATTTGTAGGCGTGTTTTCATTAGTAGTATTGTGTTTATTATCGCTAGATTATGCTCTCTAAGCAATTATATCTTATTCAGGTAGTTTTTTGAGTGCAAAACAAATGTAGCACCATTCTGTCAAAGCCTGAAATGATTCCCTTTATTTGCAAAATGATTTAATTCACCTTGCCTCAAAAACGCATCTCCATTTCAGTCATCAATGATCTAGCGGGCGACCAAAGGATCCATCGCATTGCCTCAACGCTCCAGGCTAGTGGCTATCAGGTTTGTGTGATTGGGAGAAAACTGCCAGATTCCCTGCCTTTGCCGGGTCGAAGCTATGAAACCAAGCGGATGCGCCTCCTTTTCAAAAAGGGCAAGCTTTTTTATCTCGAATATAACTTTCGGCTGTTTTTACTGCTTCTCTTCAGCAGAGTAGACATCCTCAACAGCAACGACTTAGATACGCTACTCGCGAACGCTTTAGTCGCAGGCCTACGCCGCAAAGCTTTGGTCTATGACTCCCATGAGATCTATACTGAGGTGCCGGAACTTATTAACCGGAGAGCCACTCGGGCGGTATGGCTGGTCTTGGAAAGGCTCTTATTTCCTCGTTTGCAGCATGTCTACACCGTCAATGGCTCCCTAGCTAAGATCTATCAAGAAAAGTATCAGGTTCCCGTAAAGGTGGTACGCAATCTTCCCTTTGCGAGGAGCTTTCCCAGCAACGCCAGCCCACGTAAAATCTTGCTTTATCAAGGAGCGGTAAACCTTGGTCGAGGCATCGACTTAATGATCCAAGCAGTGCAATACATGCCCCAGGTGGAGCTTTGGATTGTTGGCAAGGGAGATGTGTTCGAGGAGATGAAAAAGCTAGCAGAGGAGCTCTCCCTAGGAGAACGTGTCAAATTTTGGGGTTTTGTGGCCTTGGAGCATTTGCCAGAGATCACTCGTCAGGCCCGCATTGGCTTAAGCTTAGAGGAAGATAGAGGTGCAAATTACCGTTATGCTTCTCCAAACAAGGTTTATGATTATATCCAATCTGGCTTGCCGGTTTTGGTTTCAGACCTGCCTGAGATGCGCGCTCTGGTGGAGCAGTATCAGGTGGGGGCTATTTTGCCCTTCGCGCAACGCAACCCCATGGCGCTAGCAAATCTGCTGCTTGAAATGCTAAATGATCAAGCCGCATTTGACGAATGGCGCCAAAACTGCCAGAAAGCTGCTAAAGAGTTGAATTGGGAGGTAGAAAAGGAGAAATTACTAGCGATATATCAAGGACTATGATTTTACTTACTGGCGCTGCTGGTTTTATCGGCAGTTATCTCCTCGGCAACCTCAACGGTATTGGCCGCTATGATATCGTGATAGTGGATGATTTTGAGCGTTCTGCGAAGCAGCCCAACCTCCGCAACAAAATCTATCACGCCAAAATCCCTCGTCAAGACCTCTGGCAATGGTTCGCAGGCGAACATCCCAAAATCGAATATGTCATACACCTTGGCGCTCGCACGGACACTGCGGAGCAAGATCAGGCCATCTTCGATGAACTCAACCTCTCTTACACCAAAGGTATTTGGGAGTATTGTACCCAAGAGCAAATTCCTTTGATCTACGCATCTAGTGCCGCAACCTATGGTGATGGCAATCTGGGCTTTGTAGATGATCACGCCTTGGTGCCTAAATATGAGCCCTTGAACCCTTATGGTTGGAGTAAACAGACTTTCGATCAGTGGGCTTTGACGCAGACAGAGACTCCGCCTGCTTGGTTTGGGTTAAAGTTTTTTAATGTCTACGGCCCCAATGAGTACCATAAAGGACGCATGGCGAGTGTGGTTTATCATACTTACAAACAAATCAGCGAGACGGGCAAGATGAGGCTATTTCGCTCTCATCGAGAGGATTTTGCCGATGGGGAGCAAAAAAGAGATTTCATCTACGTGCAAGATTTGGCCCAAGTGATACGTTTTTTAATGAAACGACAGCCCGATTCGGGATTGTACAATCTCGGCACGGGTCAAGCGAGAACTTTCAATGATTTGGTAAAAGTAAATGGTAACGAGTCCAACACAAGTTAAGT